>JAJPKG010000205.1 GCA_021323815.1 Pseudomonadota bacterium | reverse complement strand
GGCATGGGGGATGGATCGCTGACGTGCCGGAAGGGATCGCGGCATCCGTCGCGGCGGAATCATCCTGGCCGGCGGGCAGCGATGTGCCGGTGGGCACAACCGCGTTTCCGGGCAGCGCGTTGGATCTCATCAACGCGGTCGAGGCTGATGTGATGATCGAGATCTCGCCGACAAACCCGCAGACGGGCGAGCCGGCGCTGAGCCATGTGCGCGCCGCCTTCGCCAGAGGAATGCACGTGGTGACGGCCAACAAGGGGCCGATTGCGCTGGCCTATCGCGCCCTGATGGCTGAGGCGGCACAGCGCGGCCTGAAACTGCGCTTCGAGTCCACCGTGATGGATGGCACACCGGTCATCAACCTGGGCGAATTTACCTTGCCCGCGACGGAGATTCAGGGCGTGCGGGCAATCATCAACGCCACCAGCAATTTCATCTTGTCGGGCCTGATGCTGGGACAAACGTTTGAAGAAGCGCTGGCGAAAGCGCAACAGATCGGCATCGCCGAGGCCGACCCCAGCCTGGATCTCGATGGCTGGGACGCTGCGGTGAAACTCACCATCGTCGCCAACGTGCTGATGGGCGCGGACATCCGCCCGCAAGACGTCATCCGCGAGTCATCCGCCGAACGCATGCAAGCCCTCGCCGCATCCGCGCCACCGGGCAGCGTGGCAAAGCAGATCGCGCGCATCACCCGCACCGCGGATGGCGGCGTCGAAGCCCGCGTCGCGCTAGAAATATTGTCTGCTGATGATTCGCTGGCGGGCATCGGCCAGGGCAAAGCGGCCATCCAGTTTCAGACCGACACCATGAACGATCTCACCGTCATCGAGGGACCAGGCACCCCACGCCAAACCGCTTTCGGTGTGCTGGCCGACCTCATCACCATCATGGGAAACCGATAAGTTGAAGGAAGGGACGAGACACGAAGGACACGAAGGGAACGAAGAGACACGAAGCATTTGAGAGAAGGGAAAGAAAATGGCGGGCCAAGAGTATCGCTCAGGCAAGGGATATGATTTTGATCCCATGTCACGGAAAATCATCGGGGCTGCGATGACGGTTCACCGTGAACTGGGTACGGGATTCGTGGAATATACCTATCAAAAAGCATTGGCGATCGAGTTGCAACACCTTAGCATCCCGTTTCAGCGCGAAGTAGACCTACCCATCTACTATCGATGAGATGATTGATGTCAGACGCGCAGATTTCATTGTGATTGACATCATTCTCGAGCTGAAGGCAACCGAGCATACCCTACCAGAGCATATCGCACAACTTGCGATGTATTTGAAGGCAGCAAGATACAAGACCGGTCTCTTGTTCAACTTTGGCACGCCAAAGTTATACATCAAACGCGTGGTCAACACCTCCTTTCTTTCAAATCCTTCGTGAACTTCGTTCCCTTCGTGTTCTTCGCGTCTCGTCCTGATTCGTCACAAAGGAGATAAGCGTTGAAAGTACCATACCACTGGCTCAAGGAATACGTTGAGACGGACCTTGCGCCGAACGAACTGGCCAACCGCCTGACGATGGCCGGGCTGGAAGTGGACAGCGTAGAAGAGCGCTGGCCCAAGATCGTCACCGCCAAGATTACGTATCTGGAACCCATCAAGGGATCAAATCACCTGAACGCCACGCGCGTCACCACCGGGCAGGGCGATGAGCGCAGCGTGGTGTGCGGCGCGCCGAATATCAAGGTGGGCGACGTGGTGCCGCTGGCGCTGCCGGGGGCTGTTGTGCAGGGCGAAGGCGGCGAGACCTTCACCATCGGCGTCGCCAAGAAGATGGGCGTCAAGTCCGAAGGCATGCTGTGCTCGCCGCGCGAGTTGGGGCTGAGCAGCGACCACCAGGGCATCTACATCTTGCCGCCGGAAACGCCGCTGGGCATGGCGTGGGAAGAGGTGGTGATCGACCTCGACATCAAGGCGCACCGAGGCGATCTTTTCGGCGTGGCGAGCATCGCCCGCGAGGTCGCTGCCTTTCATCACACGCGACTGAAGTTGCCGCCGATGGATGTGCCGGAACGTGGCAAGCAAAAGGCTGGCGCAATGGCGAGCGTCACCGTCGAAGTGCCCGACATGTGTCCCCGCTTCACCGCTCGCGTCATCCAGAACGTGCAGATCGGCCCCTCGCCGCTGTGGATGGTTCTGCGGCTGGCAGCAGCGGGCGTGCGATCCATCAACAACGTGGTGGATATCAGCAACTATGTGATGCTGGAACTCGGCCAGCCACTCCACACCTTCGACTATGACCGCATCGCCGACCACCGGTTGATCGTCCGGCGCGCCAGGCAGGGCGAGACGCTGGTGACGCTGGACGACCAGAAGCGCGATCTGGACCCCGACATGGTGGTGATCTGCGATTCCACCGGGCCGATCTCGCTGGCGGGCGTGATGGGCGGCGCGACCAGCGAGGTTTCGCCCACTTCGACCAACATCCTGCTGGAAGCGGCGACGTGGAATCCGGCCAACATCCGCCGGACCTCGACGAAACTGGGGCTGCGCAGCGAGGCTTCCAGCCGCTTTGAAAAGGGGCTGGACCCCGAACTGGCGATCATGGGACTGAACCGGGCAGCGCATCTGCTGGCAGAACTGGCCGGCGGCATCGTCGCGCCCGGCGTCATCGACATCTATCCGCACCCCGTCAAGCCGCGCACGTTGCGTTTCAGCACGCATGATGTGGAATTTCTGCTAGGCTATTCCGTCACGCCCGGCGAAGCGGCGGAGGCCCTCACCGCCCTGGAATTCGGCGTAGAACTGGATAGCGAGGGCGATGGCATGACCGTGACGGTGCCCACCTGGCGTGGCGACGTGCAAGAAGCGGCGGATCTGGTGGAAGAGGTCGCCCGCGTGCTGGGCTACGACCGCATCACTGGCTCCATCCCTGCCGGCCCGCTGCCTGAGCCGCAGCGCGAGAACTGGTTCGCTCGCCAGGAACGCGTGCGCGACATCATGGCCGGGGCCGGGCTGCGCGAGATCGTGACGTATCCGCTCACCAGCCGCGCCGCCATGCTCAACATCCTGCACGACACCTCAAACGTGGCCCCGCTGCTGCTCGGCGCAGTCGATCCCGTCGCGCAGATCTCACCCAACGGCAATGGCGCGATGGCGACGGAAAAGGGCGCGATGGCGACGGAAAAGGGCGCGATGAATCGCGCCCCTACGGCCAAAAACGGGGCCAAACGCGCCAAAAAGGAAATCGCCGTCGCGGAATCGCCCGCACCCACCCTGCCGGCGCTGTCGCCGGACCAGATGCCGGTGGTGCTGCTGCAAAATCCGCTGAGCAGCAAGCAAGAGACACTGCGTCTGACCTTGCTGGTGAGCTTGCTGGAAGCCCTGGGCGAGAACGCCCGCCAGGGCGCGGAATCCGCCCGACTCTTCGAGGTGGGGCGGCGCTATGTGCCGACGCCGGGAATGGCGAAGGGCGAAGATCTGCCCATCGAACGCCGCAGCCTGGGCGTCATTCTCTCTGGTCCCACCGGCGATGAATGGCTTGGCACCCAGCGCGACATGGATTTCTTCGACCTGAAAGGCATCGCCGAATTGCTCTTCAGCGCGCTGCACATCAGCGGCGCGCGCTTCACGCCGACGCATCATCCCAGCTTCCACCCTGGCCGGTGCGCGTTGATTGAACTGCCCATCAGCGCGGAAGCGGGTGCGCCGGCACGTCCCGCCGGCATCATGGGCGAGATTCATCCCGGCGTGGCGCAGCGGTTCGATCTGACCCACCGCGCCTATGCGCTGGAACTGGACCTGGAACGGCTCTATGCCGCCGCGCCGGAAGGCTTCCACGTGCAGCCCATCTCGCGTTACCCGGCGCTGAGGCGCGACATTGCGGTGGTGGTGAGCCGCGATGTCGCCGCGGGCGACGTGGCCGCAGCCATTCGCGAGGCGGGCGGCGCTCTGGTGCAATCTGTCACGCTCTTCGATGTGTACGAGGGCGCGCCTATCCCTCCCGATCAGCGCAGCCTGGCCTTCACCATCATCTATCAAGCGGCGGATCGCACCCTGAGCGATGCGGACGGCGACGCCGAGCGCGCCAAAGTCGTCAAGCTGCTGGGCGAGCGCTTCGGCGCAAAGATCCGCGAGTGAGTTGACTCAACGAGCAGTGGTATGTTCGCTTTACCCGGATATTCCCCCGCTCCAGCTTTGCTGGGGAGGGGGTTAGCGGCGGGGCCAGATCCTCGCTGCGCTACCGTTTCGGCACAATGAATCGCGCACCAACGTTGCGGATGACCTGCACGTAGCGCGCCCAGAGGGGATCCGGCTCAATTTTG
>JAJPKG010000272.1 GCA_021323815.1 Pseudomonadota bacterium | reverse complement strand
TGTTGCAACACATAGCGGGCAATGGTGCGCGCGGCCAGGCGACCGGCACGCTGGCCGTCATCGTGCCCGCCCAGGCCGTCCGCCACCACCCCCAGCGCCAGCGGCGCGGGCGCGTTGTCACCCGCATAACGCAACAGCAGCGCGACGGTGGTGTCTTCATTGGGCTTGCCGCGTCGCGCCTGGCCCACGTCGCTGGCCACCCCCAGGCGCATCTCCCACTGGGGCTGGAACCCCGGCAGAAACGTGGTCGCCTCGAAATAAGGGGCTTCCACTGTCGGCGAGTCCGACTCACCATTTGACAGCGCGAAGGCGTCTGTGGGGACGAGCGGCACTTCCAGCGCGGGCGGCGCGAAGTCCGGTTCCATCACCGGCAGATCCAGGCGCGGAAGGCGCAGGCTGTCATCCGGCGAACGCGCCACCGAGCTGGATTGCTCTTCGGCTGATGCCTGGAGTGGCGGCGGGGTGGGCGGTGCAGGTGAGGCGACGCCCTGTGGCGCATCAGCATCCGGCACAATCACAAACAGATGGTCGCCATATACGATGGCGGTGGGCGCGATGGTGGCCGCTTCCGTCAACACTTCGGGGCGCAGCGCCTCTTGCCGCAACTGCACCATCTTTCCCCGCCGTTGCGCGCCGCAATGCGAGCAATAGAGGTCGTCGTCGCCGTCGTTCCAGGGCGTCTCGCATGCCCAGCAGCGATCCTCCGCCCACAGGTCAAAGGCTTCATACAGAACGGAATCCGCGGTGGTCTCAAGCACGCGGGCAATGCGATAGTGCGTGCCAACGATGGTCTCCGGCGCGACAATGGACAGATCGCGTGCCGGGGGAGCAGGCGCATGAGCCATCGCGTCAAGATTCATCTCGCGCGTTTCGGCATCCGCAAAGGATTCCAGCGCGTCGCTTGCAACATCCGGCGGCACGGGCGACATCGGCTGCGTATCATGCACGTCCCGCCCGGTGGGCAGATCCGGCGGCGGCACCAGCGGGCGCGAGGCCGGTTGCGCTCCGGCAGTCACGGCGGGCCGTTCCACCAGGCGCTTGCCACACCGATGACAAAAGATCGCGGTCGGCTTGACCTCATTGCCACACTGCGGACATTGCATCGCTTTTAGCCCCCCTTTGCTGCACGCGAACCGAAGCAGCCCGTGCAGGCGTTGCACATGCGTCCATCTTCATGCGTTGCCCGCCGTCTTGTCAAGTGATCTACCAATTATGGCAGGGGGATGGCTATTGGCTCTGCACCGTTGCAGACTCGCCGGTGTCGGCCTGCGAAATGTCGTCATCCCGCGAGCCGAAACAGCGCGCCAGGATCACCGTAATGTTATCTTCGCCGCCGGCATCATTGGCCATCTGGATCAGTCGCGAGGCGGCGACATCCAGATCATCTTCAGCTGCCAGCACGCCCTCGATCAAGGGCGCGCGCACTTTTTCCCAGAGTCCGTCCGAGCACAGCAGCAAAATATCGCCGGGATACAATTCTTCCTCAAACAAATCCACTTCCACGTCGTCGTGGTCTGTGCCCAGGCTGCGATAGATCAGGTTGCGTTTCGGATGGTCATAGACATCATCGGGTTCGATCTGCCCCGCTTCCACCAGCTTCGCCACCAGCGAATGATCGCGCGTGATGGCGCGCAAGTGGCCGGCGCGATACAGGCACGTGCGGCTGTCACCGACGTTGGCGAAATAGGCGCGGTTGCCTGCCACCACCACCATCGTCACGGTCGATCCCAACCCGCGCGCCTCGCGGTGCTCTTGCCCATAGGCCAAAATGTGGTCATTGGCGCGATGCACGGCGCGGGTAATGAAGCCGCCGTAATAGTGGCTGGCCTCCGTTTCCGGCAACACCACCGTGTCGCGGTCGTCTTCCGGCTCCACGCTCAGTCGCTTGGTGGGCTGCTCGGTGGTGGAAGCGAACAACGGCTCCATCTCGGCGGCAATGGTCTCGACGGCGATGCGGCTGGCCTCGTCGCCAGCGCGATAGCCGCCCATGCCGTCGGCCACCACCAGCAGCGCCGTGTCATCATGGGGAGCGGGGGGAACAAGGATATACGCGCTATCTTCATTGCGCTCGCGCACGCGACCGGGATCGGTCTTCATGACAGCAGTGACGCGGATGGGCATAAACGGGCCTCCTGATCGCGCAGAAACATTATGGCATTCAGCATAACACGTCGTGGGCCTATCCCGCTAGTTCCGCGCCATGTGAAGATGCCACTATCTTCGCAGTCCCAGGAAGCCGACGACCAATTCCAACAAAATCAGCAAGATGACCAGCATCTCCAGCAGCGTGGCACGGGCGGCTTCCGCCTCGTCATTGAGCAGCGCCGCCGTCTGGCGCAACACGTCCAGCCCTTCAGCGATGCCTGTGCGCCACACCTCCACGCGCAGCACGCTCAGCGCCGCCGTGTAAACGCGGTTCCAATAGACATCTTCCGTCACTTTCAAGGCGTTTTCCACGCGGGCGCTGGAATCCGTGATCTCTGCGATGAGACGGTGAATTTCATGCAAAAAGCGCGTGGTCGCCCGCGACCAGATGCGCCGCCCACCGCGATCCCGCGCCAG
>JAJPKG010000462.1 GCA_021323815.1 Pseudomonadota bacterium | reverse complement strand
TTTAGGGCAAGAATGCATGCAAAGAGGTACCGACATCTCATGGCATCTACATCCCGCATGGCTCTCATCACCGGCGCGTCGCGGGGGCTGGGCCTGGCGCTGGCGCGTGAACTGGCGCGACAGGGGTGGAGCTTGATCATTGACGCGCGTGGAGCCGAGGCGCTTGTGGCGGCACAGCGCGAGCTGGCACAATGGACGAGCGTCACAGCCATCCCCGGCGATATCAGTGACGAGTGGCACCGCGCGGCTCTGGCCGCCGCCATCGATGGTGGCTTGCTGGATCTGCTGGTGAACAATGCCAGCATTCTCGGCCCCAGCCCGCAACCCAAGCTGATTGACTATCCCCTGGACGTGCTGGAACAGGTCTATAACACCAACGTCATCGCACCGCTGGCGCTGATCCAGCAGGTGCGGGAGAAGCTGGTGCCACGCCCAACCATCATCAACATCACCAGCGACGCGGGATTTGAGGCATATCCCGGCTGGGGTGGCTATGGTTCCAGCAAAGCGGCGCTGGCGCATCTCAGTGCCATCCTTGCGGCGGAACAGCCGGAATGGCGCGTCTATTCCGTCGATCCGGGTGATATGCGCACCGAGATGCATCAAGCGGCCTTCCCTGGCGAAGATATCTCGGATCGCCCGCCGCCGGAAGTGAGCGTGCCGGGGCTGATGGCGCTGATCGCGGGGGAATATCCCAGCGGGCGCTATACGGCGCGCGAGGTAGCGAGGTGAGTGGCATGGCAATCATGATCCAAGAAGCCGGCGCGTCACTGGATTTCCCGCTGCCGCCGGACTTAGAGGCGAGCGCTCCGCCCGAAGCGCGTGGAATGGCGCGCGACGATGTGCGGCTGATGGTTTCCCATGTGGGGACCGACGCCGTCACCCATGCCCGCTTCCGCGATTTCCCAGATTTCTTAGCGCCCGGCGACGTGGTGGTGATCAACACCAGCGGCACGCTCAACGCGGCGCTTCCCGCGCTGTCGCCGGCGGGTGACGCCTGGGAATTGCACCTTTCCACCCATCTGCCGGGGGACCTGTGGTCAGCGGAAGTGCGCGTCGTCGCCGGCAAGGCAACGCGCCCGCTGCGCGCGGATCTCGCCGGCGTAACCCTGGCGCTGCCGGCAGGCGGGCGGGCGCGCATCCTCTCGCCCTATCCGGCACATTCATCCGCGCCTGGAATGGTCAGCCGCCTGTGGATCGCCGCGCTGGATCTGCCCCTGCCCTGGCGCGACTATCTGGACCAGTATGGCACGCCGATCCGCTATAGCTACGTGCCGGAAGCGTGGCCCAACGCCTATTATCAGACGGTCTATGCGACCGAGGCGGGCAGCGCGGAAATGCCGTCCGCCGGTCGCGCTTTCACGCCGGAGATCATCACGCGGTTGGTGGCAAACGGCGTGCAGGTGGTGCCGCTGCTGCTGCACACCGGCGTTGCCAGCCTGGAAGATCACGAGCCGCCCTATGAGGAATGGTATCGCGTGCCGGAACCGACAGCGCGAGCGGTGAACGCGGCGCGAGAAGCCGGCGGGCGCGTGGTGGCGGTGGGAACGACGGTGGTGCGTGCCCTGGAAACCGTCGCCGATGCGCGGGGCCATATCCACCCCGGCACCGGCTGGACCGATCTGGTCATTACGCCCCAACGCGGTGTGCGGGCGGTGGACGCGCTGCTGACGGGGTTGCACGAGCCGCGCGCCTCACATCTGGCAATGCTGGCCGCCATTGCCGGCATCCCTCACCTGCGCCACACCTATGCCGAGGCGCTGCGCGAGAGATACCTGTGGCACGAGTTCGGCGACCTGCATGTGATTTTGCCGTAGGGGCGCGATTCATCGCGCCCTGTTTCCTTTCATCGCGCCCTGTTTCCTCTCATCGCGCCCTGTTTCCTCTCATCGCGCCCTGTTTCCTCTCATCGCGCCCTGGACCAATATCATACTCCACCCGCTGCTGCCTCGGCTTTCTCGCCCACCAGTTGCTCGCTGATCTCCCACAACCGCTGCTGATCGGCTTTGTTATAGGATGCGTCATTAGAGGGGACCGGCTTGCAGCGATCGAAATATTTGCCGGAAACGCCCTCGACCTCCGGCGAGGTCGCCAGATAGATGGAGGTCTGCGCGCCCTTTTCGACGCTGATCTGCATCGGGCGCAACAGGGTATCCATGAAGAAACGCACGATGGGGCCGTTGTTGCGCGCAAAGCCTGAGGCAACGAAACCCGGATGCAGCGCGTTAGCCGTCACGCCGGTGCCTTCCAGCCGCCGCGCCAGTTCATAGGTGAACATGATGTTCGCCAGCTTCGACTGACTATATGCCCGGATGCCGCTATATTTCCTCGCGTTTTGCAGATCGCTGAAGTCGAGATGCGCGCTCCGGTGGGCATCGGAGGCGACATTGATGATGCGCGAGGGCGCGCCGGTCTTCAGTGCCGGCAACAACAGTTCGGTCAGCAGGAAATAGCCCAGGTGGTTCAGCGCGAAGGTGCGCTCGATGCCGTCCGGCGTGAGTTCGCGGTTCCAATAAAACATCCCGGCATTGTTCACCAGCACGTGCAGGCGGTCATGGCTGGCCAGGAACTCTCGTGCCACACGCCGCACCTCGGCTTGCACGCTGAGATCCCCCACCAGTCCTTCCACCTGCGGATTGCCCGTCTCGGACGTGATCGCGCTGATGGTGCGCGTCACCTTGTCGGCGTTGCGCCCCACGATCACCACCCTCGCCCCGCGATCTGCCAGCCCTTTCGCGGTCTCGCGCCCGATGCCGCCGGTTGCGCCCGTCACCAGGCACACTTTGCCCTGCATGCTGCTCTCTCGCATGGTTCTGTTTCCTCTTTGCGTTTGTGAAGAACGATTTGCATTTCAGACCGTAGCAAAGCGGGAATGGGGGGATCAAGAGGATTGGAGAAGCGTTACATATTGTTTGTTTATGGCGCTGGCCAATTTCCAGTGCTATAGTATAACAAAATGTCATAGCATGCGTGGCAGAGATCGCACGAGATGGCGGCCATCAGCGATGAAGCATGAGTGTGGCTGCCGAGCCGTGCCACGCGCGAGCAGATCGGGAGGCGAAGACGATGGCGACGCGCAAACCGGTTTCCGGCGGCGGCTGGCCGGCCATTCAATACACCGTTGTGAAAGCGTTCGAGGTGGGACCCTGGCGGCTGTGGTCGCGCATGCGCGCCAAAAATGCCTGCAAGACGTGCGCGGTGGGCATGGGCGGGCAGCGCGGCGGCATGGTGAACGAGAAAGGTCATTTCCCTGAAGTCTGCAAAAAGAGCCTGCAAGCCCAGGTCGCCGACATGAGGGGCAGCATTCCCCCCGGCTTCTTCACCAAAAATACGCTGCCCACCCTGCGCGAACTGACCCCCAAACAGGCTGAGGATTGCGGGCGGCTGACGCATCCGGTTATCTTTCGCGCCGACGGCAAGAGCGACCGCTACCAGACGATCTCCTGGGAGCACGCGATGGAGCTATGGGCCGACGCGCTGCGCCAAACTCAGCCCAATCGCACCGCATTCTACGCTTCCGGACGCTCATCCAATGAGGCGGCGTTCTTGCTGCAATCCTTCGCACGGCTCTATGGCACCAACAACGTCATGAATTGCTCGTACTATTGCCACCAGGCATCCGGCGTGGGACTGAAGATGACGTTTGGCACCGGCACGGCCACCATCGAACTGAATGACATCGGCAAGAGCGATCTGGTGGTGTTGCTGGGCGCGAATCCGGCGTCGAACCATCCTCGCCTGATGACGCAACTGGCCGATCTGCGCAAGCGCGGCGGCAAGGTCATCGTCGTCAACCCCATCCGCGAAAGCGGGCTGGAAACATTCCACGTGCCGTCGCAGGTGAGATCGCTTCTCTTCGGCAGCAAGATCGCCACGCAATACGTGCAACCGCTGGCGGGCGGGGATGCCGCGCTGCTGGTCGGCGTGCTGAAAGCCTTGATCGAGCAGGATCGCGTGGATAAAACATTTCTGGCCGAGCATGCCACCGGCTATGAGGATGTGCTGGCCGATGCACAGGCCGCCAGCTGGGACGCTCTGGTGGCACACAGCGGCGTGGCACGCGAAGAGATCGAGCAGATGGCGCGCACCATCGCAGATGCCCATGCCGTCATCTTCGCTTGGGCGATGGGCCTGACCCATCACACATCCGGCGTGACGAACATTCTGGCGCTGAGCAATGTGGCGTTGGCCACCGGCAACATCGGCAAACCTGGGGCGGGGATGCTGCCCATTCGCGGCCATTCCAACGTGCAAGGGATCGGCTCGGTGGGCGTTTCCCCCGCGCTGCAAGACGTGGTGCGTCAATCGCTGGAAAAGCTGTATGGCAAAGAGATGCCCACCACGCCCGGACTGGACACGCATGCCACGCTGGAAGCGGCGGAGCGCGGCGAGATCGATGTGCTGACGGCGCTCGGCGGCAACCTGTGGGGATCGAATCCCAACCTGGAATGGGCCTCGCGGGCGCTGGGGCGCGTCAAGACCATCGTCTATCTTTCCACCAAGCTCAATCCCGGCCATTTTCATGGGCTGGCCGCGGAAAACACGCTCATCTTGCCGGTGCTGGCGCGCGACGAAGAACCGCAAGCGACCACGCAGGAATCCATGTTCAATTTCGTGCGCCTCTCGGATGGCGGCACGCCCAATGTGCGCGGTCAGATGCGCGCGGAATCCGAGGTGCTGTGTGATCTGGCGAACCGCGTGATGGGAACGGACCCGGTGGACTGGAACCGCCTGCGCGATCACGACGAGGTGCGCAGGCTCATCGCCGAGGCGATCCCCGGCTGGCAAGAGGTCGGCAACATCAGCCACACGAAGCATGAATTCACCATCGGTGGCAGGGTGTTTCACACGCCGCAGTTCAACACGGCGGATGGCAAAGCAGTCATGCACCGCGTCACCCTGCCGGAATTCCCGCA
>JAJPKG010000475.1 GCA_021323815.1 Pseudomonadota bacterium | reverse complement strand
TCCAAGAGATGATCGAGGCCGATCCCGACCCAGAGATCAGCGCCGAGGTGACGCAATCCCTGGATGACATCGACAAGCGGCTGGAAAAGCTGCGGCTGGGGCTGCTGTTGCAGGGCGAGCACGACGAGAGCGATGCCATCCTCACCATCCATGTCGGCAACGGCGGGGTGGACGCGCAAGATTTCGTCGATATGCTGCTGCGCATGTACCTGCGCTGGGCGCAGAATCGCGGCTATAAGACCGACATTCTGGATATCTCGCCCGGCGACGAAGCGGGGACGAAAAACGTCTCCGTCGCGGTCAGCGGGCGCTATGCCTATGGCTATCTTTTCGGCGAAGCGGGCGTGCATCGCTTGATTCGCCTGTCGCCGTTCGACGCCGCGCACCGCCGCCAGACCTCGTTCGCCAAAGTGGAAGTGTTGCCCGACATCGAGCGCGACATCGAGATCGTCATCCGCCCTGAAGATCTGGAGATCGATACCTATCGTTCTACCGGCGCGGGGGGGCAGCATATCAACAAGACGGATTCCGCCGTGCGCATTCGTCACCTGCCCACCGGCATCGTCGTCACGTGCCAGAACGAGCGCTCGCAGATTCAGAACCGCGAGGTCGCCATGCGCATCCTCAAGGCCAAGCTCTATGAGCGCCAGGTGGAAGAGCAAGAAGCCGAGCAGGCAAAACTGCGCGGCGAGCACGTGGAAGCCGCCTTCGGCTCGCAGATCCGCACCGTCACGCTGCATCCTTATACCCTGGTGAAGGATCATCGCACCGGTGCGGAGACCGGCGACACCGTCGGCTATCTCAACGGCAACATCGATTTGTTTATCGAAGCGTACCTGCATAGTAAGGTGAAATAGAGGGAGTTCCATGACACTCTTCGCCACTGTGGGTGTGGTAGGCGGCGGGACAATGGGGTCTGGCATCGCCTATGAAGTGTTGCGCAAAACCGAAGCGCGCGTCATCGTGCGTGAGGTGGACGAACGCGCGCTGGACCGCGCTACATCACTCATCACGGGCTATGTCGAGCGCCCCGTCGCCAAAGGCCAGGTCACGCGCGAGGTTGCGGACGGCTGGCTGGCCCGTGTCGCCTACACGACGGATATCGCTGATCTCGCCGGAGCGGATCTCGTTGTGGAAGCGGTGTTTGAGGATCTGGATCTCAAGCGCGACATCTTCCGCCAACTCAGCGAGGTTTGCCGCGAGGACGCCATCCTTGCCAGCAACACATCCGGCCTGTCCATCACCGCCATCGCTGCCGCCGCCACCAACCCTGAGCGCGTCATCGGCCTGCACTTCTTCAATCCCGTTCCGGCGATGAAGCTGGTGGAGATCGTCCGCGCCTATCAAACCGGTGAGGCCACCGTCGAGGCTGCTCGCGCCTTTTGCGATGCGCTGGGCAAAGAGACCATCCTGGCGAAGGATTATCCAGGGTTCATCACGACGCGCATCGGCATGACTATGCTGGGCGAGGCGGTGCGCTGCCTGGAAGAAGGCGTCGGCACTGTGGAAGATATCGACAAAGGCATGCGCCTCGGCTTTAACTTCCCGATGGGACCGTTTGAACTGGCAGATCTCGTTGGCATCGACGTGCTGCTGCACATCCTGGAAACCAACTCCCATCTTTTGGGAGATCGCTTCCAGCCCAGCCCACTGCTGCGCCAGATGGTTGCCGCCGGCCACCTGGGCCGCAAAACCGGCAGGGGCTTTTATACCTACTAACTCGTAGAAAGAGACAGCAACAGAGCCGGCGAAATAGCGGATTTCACCGGCTCTGCGTGCGAACAGGAAATGCGGCTAAGGCGTGGGAACAGCTGTGGGTGCAGCGGGCAGCGTGGGGACCGGTGATGTCGTAGTGGTGCTGGTCGTCGTCCCACTGTTGTGGGTGACGAAGTAATAGATGCCGAAGGCGATGAGCGCGAGGATGACCAACCCCACGATGAGGGCAACAACGGTGTTCCCGCTGTTGCTGTTGTTGACATTAACCGGTGGTTGTTGCTGCGACATTGCATGACTCCTTCCGACATTAAACCTCGCTGCAGCTGCAACCAGCTAACAGCTTGGCCTCCTAGTCGCTTTTCGCGTGCCAAACAGCATTGTTCAGATCGCGAAATGGTGAAAAGAGACGAGCTAGGCCAAGTTACAGTTGATCCCTTTCTTCGTATAAATAGTACAGAAAGCGGGCATACCACCGGTTCGCTTCCTGCGTCGCGTTTCACTCTGCGCATGGGTCACACTAAATGGCTACGGAGAATGGCATCATCTCGTGTAGACCCAGTTCACCTTTATGAGGAATGCTGATGTCTCGTTTGCTGCTGATAGTACTCCTGGCGGGAATGGTGAGTGGATGCGCCGCGTCCACCACATCCCAACCAGCTTCAACGTCGCCTGCTCTGACACCGTTTGATCAACTGACATTTCACACAACCACCTTTCATCTTGGTTCCTGGCCAAGTCGCAACGGCCCCATGTCGCATGCCAAGCAAGGCCCGCGCGATAAAACCGGTGTGCGCATGGTTGATGTGAACGGCGTGCTGTATGATGCGCCGGTCATCCAGGCGCAGGACGGCGCGGGCGCGCTGCTGAATTACGCCACGGATCAAAACCCTGACGATCTCAGCCTGGCGGAAAAAGACGCGCAACGCCTGATCGACAAGCGCGTGACCAATCCAGCGACGAATGATGCCTGGTGGTTTCCCTATCCCTTTCCGTATGCCTTGTATGGAGACCCCCACGACACGGTGACGCCGCCCTGGTATAGCGGCATGGCGCAAGGCGAGGCGGTGTACCTCTTCACGCGCCTCTATGAGATCACCCATGATAGCTCGTGGAAGGATGCGGCAGTCCACGCGTTCCACTCGCTGCTCTATCCGCTCAAAGTGGGGGAAGATCCCCATAGCCGTCCCTGGGCCACGTTGGTAGATAGCAACGGCTATTACTGGATCGAGGAATGGACGCTGCCCATTGTCGGCGATGATACGATCAACGGCTTTGGCTTCGCGCTCTATGGGGTGATCGAGTATGCGCGGGAATTTCATGATGCCGAGGCCACGCGCGTGGCATATGCCGGACTAACCACCTATCGCTATGCTGTCGGGCGGGCGCGCCATCCAGGCGGACCGAGCAGCTATAGCTTGAGCCACATGGACAAACGCTATACGGGCTATCACGGGGTGGTGACCAGCCAGTTGCGCATCTTCGCCTACGTAACAAAAGATCCGACGTTTGCGAAGCTCGCCCAGGAATTTTATCAGGATTACCACGATCCTCCCGTCAATCATGCGGCATCGTCAACGGCCGCCCTGCCATAACGCGCGCCTTGCGCTCGCCGCCGCTGGTGTGATATAGTGTCGGCAGATGCGGGTATGGTATAATGGTAGCTAACTTCCCTCTGTCTTAGGACATCTTCCAAGTTGCATAAATGCACGGTTTGTCCTGTTTGACAGAGGGTATTTGTCTCTCTTTGTCCATTGTTATTTGTCGTTATTGTCGTCAGTTTTGTCGTCAACTTCGGCGGCGCAAATCATTGATAGCTTCCATTGCTTTGGCCGCTTCATTTGCACTCAACCTTTCGGATGAAATCTCTGACGACTTGAATGTAGTGGCTGGTTTCTTCAAGATGGGCCATATGAGCACTATGCTCGAAGATAGCGATCTCAGATTTAGGAAGCAAACTATGATACCAACTTGCAGCATCCGGTGTTGCTTCATCATATCTGCCACAGGTAAAAAGGGTTGGAATGTTGATTTCGCTTAACTGCGAAGTGCTGTCATAGTCGAGAAGATTGCCTGTTATGTAGAATTCAGATGGCCCCCACATGGCTTCATATACCTCAGACCCTTCTTTAGTCATCGCTTGTTTCAAGGCATTCGGCCAGGGGCGACAGCGACAGAGATGCTTTTCGTAGAATTTCATTGCGGCATGTTGATAAGCATCAGAATCAGTTGAGCCATTGCTTTCATGCTCTTGGAGGATCCTTTGTGTTTTAGGAGATAGGTTACTACGATACTTATACATGTCCTGCATCCAGCGTGGAATAGATAAAGCAGGGCTGGCTAGAATTAGGCTCATTAGTCCTATAGGTTTCGTGAGCGCAAAGTCTATAGCTAGCATGCTTCCCCAGGAATGGCCGAATAAATGAAATTGAAATAAGCCAAGTGCTGCTATCACTTGTGATAATTCCTCAACAAAACGCGAACGATTCCAAAGATTCTTGTTGATCGGTCGCTCTGACTTACCACATCCTAGTTGATCATAGAATATTACTGGCCTATCGTTTGCTAATTTTGCCAGTGGCTCCAAGTAGTCATGTGGTGTGCCTGGTCCACCATGCAATGTCAACAATGGGATTCCATTGCCGAATTGGATGGCTTCATACCAAACCTTGCCACCTGTTACAGGTATGTATCCTGCTTGCATTCTTCCGTGTTTTATTTTCAATGTTTTCTTGCCTCACTTTCAATGTTTGCCTGTTTTTCGTTTATGCAATCTTGAAAAGCTGTGATGAGCTTTGATGGATTTTTCAACATTGGGTCGAGTTCAAAAGCCCTTTCTCCGATGTCATATCTTGGAGCAAAGAAAAGCTGCTTAATAAGATTCCATCCTTCCTCACTATATGCATAGGCAAAAATCTTCTCAATACGAATTTTCGGGTATTGGTCGCACCAGAAATTGAAAAGACTGTTGACTAGTGTTCTTAGATAGACGTGGTATTGAGGCTTGATAACGACTCCATTCACATACACTGAATAAGCCTTACCTTCTTCATAAGTAAGGATGTCTTCGGTTTGTATGTCACGTTCATGCATTTCTCGCTTCAACAGTTTAAGAATGGTTTCTTCTTTCAGTGGAACCATAGTGAGGTAGCCCCACATGTCTTTTCTATCTGCTTCATTATAAATGACACGGCACATGTAAGGGTTCTTTTTAAACCATGCATGCGTAATTGAAAGGTCTACAGTTTCCTCTATCCCAAACATCTCATAGTCGAGTGTTAGGAGGTAAGGTAAGTCACCTGATTTAGCCCAGTCGGTTACTCCATGCTCCTCTTTTTGATTGCGTCGTAATTCGAGCCTGCTCTTGCGCTTTTTTCTGTATAGCTCGGTTATATTACGAATATCTTCCGCATAGTATAAGGCGTCCCTCTGCCTACCTTTTGGCAAGGATTTCCGAATCTTACCTTCTCTAGCATTGCGGTAGAAGGTGTTTGCTGAAAGTCCCACCTCTGCATAGAGCTTAATTCCTTGCTCTGCGGTAATCATGTCTTCCATAGCAGTGGTTTTCCTCTCAAAGTGGGGGATTGTTACCGTGAGTAATTGTAACACCGTCCAAGTTTGATTGCAAACGATAGTAAGAGTTACTTGACAACGATAGTAATCGTTAGTTATAATGAAAATACGATAGTTGCCGATAGTTAATTTGGCAGCTAGATGCACTTGAACACGTGAATAGCCTGCCAGATGTAAGCCTCTGTCAGCCCTTAGCGCGAGCGATGATAGGGGATGAGGGGACCATCTTCCAGGTATCTTTCTCGCATCGGGTGTCGGCTCCTCATCTCAGATTTGGGAGTATTCCATGCACACACGCTTGTTTCAGCGCTTTGCACAGTTGCCGGGGTCGGCCAGGCGCTATTATGACCGTCAGACCGGACATAGCATCTTGCGGCGCTCGTTTCCAGCATTGCAGGGCATTCGGCCCGAACGGCGGGCCTTCCTGCAACGGGCATCAGGTCTCATTCCTCAGCGTAAACCACGCTGTGATGCCGGAAAGCGGCGAGTGTTAGATTGGGCACAGGCACGGCGTGTTCCTCTCGGTAATCATCAGGCGGTCATTGTCCCGTTTGCTGCTGCATCTCCACGTCTCGTCGCTCGGTGTTTCCAGGTCGTGATTGATCATCTCGCGGTGGTGCACGCGTATCTGCTCCCAAGATTGGGCAAGCGGCGCGGGCGGTGGTGCTGTGGCGCATGTCAGTTAATCGTCCGCAATAAGCTTGTGCTTTTGCACCATGTTTTATATGAACATTTCTCTGCGGTTTGTCCGCAGTCTGGCTCTACCATGCGGTTCGGTTATGTCCCTTCTCGTGAGCGGCGGGCGCGTATGCCCTGGCGGCTATCGGCTCCTGAATTGCAATTATGATTGGTTGGTCTTCTGTGGTGTCTTGCTTGGCTTGTGTCAAGTAAGACGCTTTTTTCATGGTTGCGATAGAGCCGTTGCGGCTGCTGTCTGCGTGTGGGTTGGATACCCCACCTATCGCCCCCTCGGCTTATGCGGCTGAGGTTAGTTCAAGCCTGCTCTCGCAGTGTATTTGCGTGGGTGTTGGCAACGGCTCGTGTGCGGTGGGCGCATGCGAGCCGTTTGTGTTGCCCTGACTCTGGCTCAGGGCTGTTTGGTATGGAGGTAGAGATATGCCCTCAGTGTCCAAGTGTCGTAGGTCAGCCAATTTGTCACGCATTGCGCGCATGGTGTATGGTCCTGAGCCGGTGCGCCCGTATCCGGCTCGGATGCTACCCACCTATCGTCAGGCGCAGCTAGCGGCGATTTTTCCTCAGTTTAGCCGGGTGCGGCGAGGCGGGATTGGAGGTTTTCCTCATGAGTTTTCATGATGATATTGATGAGTCGCTGCGTAATTTTGATATCGTAGGTCGGCACCTGTTTGCTCTTGCTCAGCAACTTTCTGAGGATCAACGTGCGTTGGTGTTGCAGGCGCTGGATCAGTGCGGTGCGCTTTTGCGCGAGGAACTGACCCCTGCCGCGTATCGAGCTGCGCGGTCTTCCGGCCTTTTTACCGAGGAACGCCGCACGATTCGTATGCCTGATGGTACGTATCAGCGGGTAGCGGTACTGGTTTTGTCGCAGCTTGGTCGTTCAATTGCTCTGCTGTTGCAACGGATGGCTGATCCGTCATCGGGGGGTGACGTTTCGTGACGGTTGATCGACGGGCGCAATGCCGCGCGTGGAATGCGGATCGCCAGCATCAGGTGATGGCTGGTAGAGCCAGGGCGCAGGCGTTCACGAGGGACCATCAATCTGCCGCAGGGCACGCGTCGTTCGCTGCGTTCTCGGCGCGTATGCGGGCGGCCAATGGCTCGCCGCAGTTGTTTCCTGAGGCAGCAGCCAGGTATGTTGACCCGGAACGGATTGGCTCGTGTTTCGGACCGTTGCCCTCGGAACTGCAACAGATCATCCATGCAGCGTGGGCGGCGGGCAACGGCTGGGGCATCGATCACTGGCTGGGTGAACCAGGGGATGCGTTGCCTTTGGGATCGCTCTTTGCTCCTGGGGATGATACGCATACCTGGCAGGTATTCGTTCCTGGGTGGGTTGTGTGTTGCGTTTGTTTTCTGGCGGGGATCTGCCCTCTGTGTCTGCCCCAATGGCCGGATGATCCGATTTTGCCTCGGTTGCCCCAGGTGCTCTGCCAGGCGCACGGCGGGCGTTGGTAGATTGTTTTCGTTGCGTGGTCTGTTGCCGCTGCTGTTTGGCAGCGGCTGTTTGTGTTGGGGGGCCTTGTCTGGCTCCTTGAACGGAGGTTCAGCGTGAATCTGATTCTGTGTGCGACGTTTTTCCTGTCTGGCATTTCGGTTGGGATGGCCCTGGCTAATCTGATCCGTCTGTTTCCAGGAAGGAAGGGGAAGTAGCATGGCAACGATTACGCTACCGCCTGTCGTCACGCCTCAGGTGGTAGCAGCGGTGGAAGCCACCATGCAACGCTGCTGGCTCGAATTGGCGCGTGCCGAACAGGGGCATGCCCCTATGGATGTGCAGGAACGCCTGTATCAGGCGTATCTGAGCGCCTTCGTGGCCTACCAAGAAGCTGTGCGACGGCTGGGGAGGAGGGATACCTGATGGGCGCAGCGCGTGATGCTCCTGATCCCATTGCGCACTGGATCGTCCTGCTGGATGCTGCCGAGCGCATGGTTGCCTCGGCACCCTGCGCGCCAGGGGCACTCGTTGCGGCTGACGCAGCGTTTGCTGTGTTGCTGGCGCACGAACATGCCCTGCCCCCTGAACAACGCTATCAGGCGCGTCTCACGCTCTGGCAGCGCAACCACGCGGGCGAGCAGCTGCCTGATCGGCATGTGCAGTGGGGGGAATGTACCTGCCCAGCGTGTCATCGTGCACGCCTTCGTGCTCGTGTTGAGCGACGGGAGGCGGTGTGGCAGGCACAACTCCGCATTCTCCAACAGCAAAAACAGCGTTTACAGCGAAAGGACCAACACACCCATGATTGAACAGATCGGCAAAATCGTGCTGGCGTATTCCGAGGCGACACCTATTCTCGATCCTGAGAGTGGGGAGATGGTCGAAGGGCAACAGTTGGTGGTGATTCTCAAAGCGAAGGGCGATGAGAAGGAGTATACCCACCAGTTCCCGATCACTCCCGATTTGCCGGGGGAACGGGATCTGGACCAGTGGCGCAGGGACGGTCAAGTTGTGGTGATCTCTGCGTCCTCGGTGCGTGCCAGTACCTTCCAGCATCAGGAAAAAGACAGCGATGGCAATCCGATCAAATATCCGCAGCCGGGCAAACTCTATAAAGTGGGCGGCAAGACGATTGAAATTGGGACCATCCTTTCGTTTCAATCGTTTGCCATTCGCCCGGCAACGGACGCAGAGGTGAAATTGGCGGACCAAGCGAATGGGCGCTACAACGAACGCGTGCAGCAAGCCCGTCTGCGCAGCATCGCCACGCGCCAGCAAAAAGCGAGGCTGCGCACGCAGAAAACGATTCAGGAGCGCAAGCAGAAGAAAGCGAGTTAACGTGATGCGGGGGTCAGGGGAGCCTGGCTCCCGCATTGCATTGGGAAAGGATGGGATATGGCACAGGTGAATCATGGTGCCTCGGCGGGGGATCAGATGAACCATGATGCCTCGGCGGTGGATCAGGCGATGCATGCGGCGTTGCCCAATTGGTATGCCGCATTTCAGAAAACGTTTGGTTTGAGCTTTCTGATTCTCTGTTCGGCGTATCTGATGGGCAAGCTGGCGACGTTGGGTTGGGTGGCGGATCTGCAAACGCCGTTTGGGCCGCATGGCTGGGGTTGGTTCAATGCCGCTGGGGTGATCCTGTTTTTCCTGGGTGGGGTCACGATTGCCGGTATTGCGCTTACCTGCTCGGTGTCGTTTGTTCGTGCGGTGACGGTGCGGCCTCGCCAGCCGATTCTGGCGCTCTTCACGTTGCTGGGGATGGTGGTGTTTTTCGGCATCGAAGTGTGGGCGAGTCTGAGCGAGCGTAGCACGTATCTGGTGGCAACGCCGGCGGATAAGGCGGTGCTGGCGGCGTTCGGGATCCATGGTACTCCGCCGATTTCGCCCACCGTGCTGGTGGTCTCGCTGATGTTTCCCCTGGGGACGCTCTATTTTGGCTTTGTTCAGCAGGGGCGTATCCGCACCACAGCTGCTGATCTCGCGGATGAGGCGGCGGCATATGATCGCAGGATCTTGCGCGCCAAGAAACAGGCGCAGTTGCGCGTGGTGCGAGCGCGTGGTCTGGTTGGTGCGGCGCGCGCGGCGGTGGATGCGGCGCGACAGGATGGGTCTGCTGACGGGGAGATGGGAGACACCAGCCAGAGTGACACGGCGGATTTTCCCTAGCCCTCACGCCAGCGCGTTCGACGCGGCGTACTCCGCCGGAGGCGGATGCGTTGCGCGCGCGGATGATCCGTGAGGGCTTTCCGGTGGCGGGGCTGACGCCCAGAGAGAATGCGTGGGTGTGGACTTCGTTGACACAGCATCGGCGGTG
>JAJPKG010000151.1 GCA_021323815.1 Pseudomonadota bacterium | reverse complement strand
GCCCTTGTTGTTCAGCCTGCTCGACAGTGCCATTGTCACAGTGGTGCTGCTGCACACGCCTCAGTCCGCCGCCGCGCTGCGCGCGTTGCCGCCAGCAGTGCCGCTCGCGCTGTTCGTCTATATCTATGTCATAATGGGCGCGGTGGGCATCATCTGCACGGTGTCATCTTTCAGCATGGAACGCGCGGTGGCCGAAGCCGACCGCACGCAGGAATTGCAAGAGGCGCATGCCGCGCTGGAAGCGGCACACGCGGATCTCGCCATCGCCTATGCCCGGCTGGAAGAACTGTCAACCATCGATCCTATCACCGGTCTGCTGAATCACCGCGCCATGACGGCCCGCATGGCGGCAGAAGCAGAGCGCGCGCGCCGCACCGGCTCGCCGCTGGCGGTGATCTTCGCGGATCTCGATCATTTCAAGCGTGTCAACGACACCTGGGGCCACCATGCCGGCGATCAGGTGTTGAGCCACCTGGCGCTGTTGCTGCGCGAGCACGTGCGCGCCTCTGATGTGGTGGCGCGCTATGGTGGCGAGGAATTTGTGCTGCTGCTGCCCGGCCTGGACCACGCCCAGGGCGCGCAGATGGCCGAGCGCCTGTGCCGCATCGTTGCTGAAACCCCGGCTGTCATCAGCGACACGCTCCAATTGGATCTCACCATCAGCATGGGATTGGCCGTCTTCCCTCATGATGGCGCGACTATCGAAGATGTGATGATGGCCGCCGACGCGGCTATGTATCGTGCCAAGCGCAACGGTCGCAACCGCGTCTGCACCACGCGTGATGAAGAAACTACACGCGAAGCAGCCTAAAAGATAGACCGGTCTTTTCAACCCACCGGCTCATTTCGCGTCCTATTTCTCGTTTTCTCGTCATACTGCCTGCTCAGCTATTGACAATCGGGGCAAAATGCGCTATTGTGTAGAATTGCCCGAATCGATTGGATCCGGTCTGTCCGCTGGTTGCCCCACACGTTCAGTGCCGCTGCTGTGAAGCGGCCCCGCAACCGGCGCAAGAAGTGAGGAATTGTATGAGTACGCAGCTGACCAACAGCATGCTCCATCACCCCCCGTGTGACTTCGTCACCTATCTGAGCTGGTACATTGCCTGTTTCCACACAGGCGAAAGTTAGCGGCGGCACATTGCGCCCGCACGAAAGGACCAAGCATTGTTCGGACCACACCTCATCATCGACGGCAGCAAGTGCAACACCGTGAAACTGGGCGACCGTCTCCTCATCGAACGCATCCTCACCGAATATCCCCGCGCCATTGGCATGACCCGCATCGGCGGCCCCTATATGTTTGAATACCAGGCACCCGACCCGGCGTATTCCGGCGTTTCCGGCCTGGTGGTGATCGCCGAAAGCCACATTGCCATCCATACCTTCCCCGCGCTGGATTACTTCACGATGGACATCTTCTCATGCAAGAACTTTGATCATGAGGTGGCCATCGACTACATCCGCAATGCGCTGGACGTGAAGGAAATGGACCGCATGCTGGTGCAGCGCGGCTTGTCGTTTCGCGGCCCGCATCACGGCCCGCTGGGCGCGACGGATGAATTGATTGCCGCAGCCGAGGCGCGCAATCAGGGATTGGGTATCACCATTGGCACCATCCCCGCTGACGATCCGCTCTATCCGCGTGAAGCCATCGCGCAGGCGGCGAAGATGGTGTGGCCGGCATACGGCCACACGCCGGATTACGGCACCTATCAGCCTGATGCGGCGGTGGTGAGCGGCGGGGCGCGCGAAGGTGCGCGGGTGTTGCCCGCCAACGCCGCCGCCGCTGGCGATGCCGCCCCCGCCGGCTTGGCACCCATGCAGCCGATGCAGCTCAACCCCACTGCTTCCACCAGCGGCGTGCTGGAGCGCTTGACAACAATGGGCGGCGCAGGCCGCGTGCTGGGCAAGGCACTGGCGCAGTGGGAAGCCGCCGCCCGCGCAGGATCTCCCATTGTGCTGGCGCTTGGCCCGCATCTGATCGCTGAGGGCATGCGCGATCTGGTGGCAGATCTGCTGCATCGCGGGCATATCACCGCCGTGATCTTGGAAGGCGACGCGCTGCTGGCGGATGCCTATGAGTCGCTGGGCTATCGCCACTATGTGCGAGATGACGATGAGGCTGCGCCGCCGGTGCGGTTGCCGGAAGAGTGGGCGCAGGCGCAGGCGCAGATCGCCAACCTGCTGCATGCTGCCGATGGCGCACAAGCCGGCAGCGTGGTGGCGTTGCATCTAGGCCGGGCGCTGCATGCAACCGCACCACGTCCGGGCATCTTGACGGCGGCTGCGCAGGTGGGCATCCCCGTCTTCGTCACCGGCGACGCTGGTTTGGCCGAGGTCGGCGTCACCTCATTCCAGGCATCCGCTGATGATGCGAACCTGGCGCATGCGCTTGCCGGCGCGACGCTGATCGCTTTCGGCACGGGCTGCGCAACCGTTTCCGCCGTTGCCCCCGGCGCGTGCGCGGCAATCATTGCGCTCGGCAGCGCGCCTTTCCCTGGCGCAAGCCTCAGCAGCGCGACAGATGCCGGTCTGGCGCTGCCCCTGCTGGCAACGGGCCTGGCGCAGCGCATCCCCACGCGAGCGCGCCCCACGCCGTCCGATGCCGCCCCCACCGACGAACCGCGCCTGATGCCTGTTGGCTGATCGTGTTTCGTTCGACAATGCCGCCGCTCGATCTCGTAGATCGGGCGGCGTTTTTCACCTTTTCGCGGCAGGCACACCTGTGCGGCGTTTCCCTTTCGCGCGCGGCAGCGGCGGCAGCGCGAAGCCGCGATCCGGCACGGTGGGCAGTTCCGGCAGAGTGGGCAGCGCGGGGGGCAGCATCACCCGGCGGCGCAGATAAGCCGGCACGCGCAGTTCGTCCATCAGCGCCTCATCGGTGAAATCCAACAGGGGAGGCGTGGTACGCGTTGGGGGGAGCGCAGGCGTGGCATGCGCCCTGCCGGAGCGTCGCAGCGGCAACTCTTGTTTGCTTGCCGGTGGACTCGATGGCGATGCGGCTTGTCTCATCTTGCGCCGAATGCCGCGCCAGAATGTCAGCAGATCCAGCGCCAGCCCGCCCCAGATCACCAGTTGACCGGCAAAGGGAGCGAGATGGCTGAGCAGCCATGCGCCGAACGCTCCTGCCAGCCCACCAAACGGATCTCCCAGAACGAGGCGGCTTTCGCTGAGCAGCAGCAGCAACGCCAGTGCCGCGCAGATGATGCCGCGCCTGTTCGTCCGCTGCTTTTCCGCCAGCGCATCACAGATGATCGATCCGCAGACGAGCATGATTCCCAGCAGCGCCAGCGGCGCGCCCCAGCCGAGCAATATCCCTATGGGACGACTGAACGCGGCAAGCCAAGAGTCTTGTGCCGGCGGGAAAAATCCGACACATGTGAGAAATGCACACAATCCGGCGAGAATGGCCAGATAACTGCGTCGTTGCGGCGGCGGAATCTGCTTCCACCACGCGTTGATCCCCTGAGTGCGGCGCGAAGCTTCTGCCATGACGCATCCTTTCCACTCTGGCCTAGCCCAAACGTCGGTAGGCTGAAGAGGCTATTCGCCCGCTGCGATATGGTATACTGAGACCAATCAATGCATGACGCATCGTGAAGAAAGCGTGATCATATGGCGCAAAAGACACGGAAGCGTGCCGAGCCTGCCAACCTGCCGCGCGAGCAAGCGCTGCGCGATGAGATAGCCCGCCTGCTGGGTGCTGATGTTGCCGAGTTGCAAGAGTGGAACACGCGCGTCTGTCCGGATTGCTACAAAGATGTCGAGTTGTATCCGACCTGTCGTGTCACCAATCTCACGCATCTGCCCCCGCTCTATTACGCCCTGGCCGCTGTCGAACTCTATGATGATATGCCGCTGGGCATGGGTGCCAACGCCGTCGAGGCGCTCCAAGATCTGCTGTGGCAAGTCCGCGCCGCGCAGATCATCGCCGACCTGCAAGATGCCTGAAAATAAGGGTAACACGTGCCTGAGCGCGCGTGAAGGGGCGAAGGTCCCCAGGTGATGCATCCGGCTGATGCATGTATGGCGCGGAAGGCAGGAAATCGTCTAGAATATTCTTGGAACGCGGAGTGGGAAGCACTGACTAGCAAACAGCAGAAGGCCGGACGCATATGTATTGGTATTTGCCGGATCGTCGCTGGTGGCTGCGTTTGCTGACGCTTTCCTTGTTGTCGGCGGCTATCGTCGCGCTGTCGGCGTGGGATATCCTCATCGCTCGCGGCCAACCTCACCCGTTCGCTCGGCCCGATGTGCTGACGCTGAGCGTGGCTGTGCTGCTGGCGCTGTATCTGGCCGGCGCGCTGCTGCAACTGGGGCTTTATGCCGGCCTGGCTGTGCAGGCAACAGTGCGGCAAAACCGCGTTTTGCGTCATCCTCCGACAACGCTGGCGGCGTTGCCCCCAGTGCCAGCGGATGACGGCGCGACCTATCGCATCACCTATCAGGCGAAATTCTTGGGGCGCGTGCTGGCGGTTGCGACGGGCTTGCCGCTGGCGTGCAGCCTCGTGCTATTCGGGCTGTGGGAAGCGCAAAGCATCATACACCGCAACGGATTGCTGGCGAGCCTCGTTTCGTTGTTCACCCTGGCGATCTTGTATCTTGGCGTGCTTGGCATCCTCCGCATTGCCGATGCCGTTATCGGCATGTCGCGCCGCTGGGCGGTGGAAGCCGATGCCGAGGGAATCGCGCTGATCTTTCTGGGTCGCCTGGGCCAGCGCAAGCCTCATCTGGTCACGCGGATGACGTGGGCTGAGATAGGCCGCATGGTGATACGCGTCCGCGAGGGCCGCGTGATGGGCTATCGCGTGTTCGATCAGGAAGGGGCGCATTTCATTCCCTGGCCCGCGCTGCCGGGGCCGCGTGTTCAGCGGGCAGACGGCGGCAAGCCCATCACCGCCGCCGAATTCGCGGCATTGGTGACAGAGCGCAGCGGCTGTCAGCCGGAAGTGTGGGATCAAACGGGCCAGCCCAGCGAAGCGGCGCGCCGGGTCGGCATCATCGCCCGCGTGCTTGATCCTCAGGGAATGCCATGATGTTCATCACCCAGCACCAAGATCTCGCTGATCTTGCCGCGTCGCTCGGCGCGCGAGTTGATGGCGCGGGCGGCGCTGATGGTGATGATGCGAAAATCGCGGTAGAGATCGCGGGTGAAAGGCGTATCTGAGTTGGAGAGCATCACCTGCACGCCCCGCTGTGCCAGCGCCGCGAACGTGTCGCGCAATCGCACCTGTTCCTCGCGCCCAAACGCATGGCGTGAATAGCTGGTGAAGCTGCTGGTTGTGCTCAGCGGCACATAGGGGGGATCAAAATACACGAGGTCGCCTTGCCGGGCACGCTGCAACACATGATCAAACGGCGCGGTGAGCGTTTCGGCGGATTGCAATGCCCGGCTGGCAGCGCGCAGGTTCGCGGCGTCACAGATGGTGGGGTTGGTGTAGCGCCCCAGCGGCACATTGAATGCGCCACTGGCGTTTTCCCGATATAATCCATTGAAACACGTGTGGTTGAGATAGATCAGCCGCGCGGCGCGTTCCACGGGCGTCAGCGCGTGTGGTTGCTGGTCGCGCACGGTGTAATAATGGCCCTCATTGTGCCGCGCCGCGTGTTCCTCAAGCAGCGCGATCACGCGTTCCACGGCGTCACGCACGCACGTATAGACGTTCACCAATTCGGGGTTAATATCCGATAGCACGGCGCGCCCAGGCGTCAGATGAAAAAAGACCGCGCCCCCGCCGCAGAATGGCTCGTAATAGGTGCCATAGTTTTTGGGGAAATAGGGGGCATATTGCGCCAGCAAGCGCCCCTTTCCCCCCGCCCATTTCAAAAACGGCGTCGCGCGTTTCTCGCAGCCATGCTCCATCTTCACCAACGTGGCCCCATCATTCACCGGTGTTCGTGCTTCGGCAAGCGGTTGCCTGTGGGCAGCATATCGCATGAGCGGGCTATGTTTCAGATGAGCCTTGACTCCGGCATAGTTTTCAGCGTAGAGCGATGTGCTGTGCCAGCCTCATGCTCTTCCCTCTCCAACTCTGCTGGGGAAGGGGCAGGGATGGGAGCACCACGCCGCCGGATCGCACCTGATCCGGCGGCGTGGCGTATTTTTCCCGCTTATGGCTTCGGGAAGTCCAGCGAAGCCTCAGCGTTCGGCGGCGCGGGCGCTCTGGCGCATCCCGGCACGGCCACCGTCACCGGCACCATAGCCGCAGTATGGGCAAACGTTCCACTTCAGTTCCAGCAGGCGGTCGCAGCGCGGGCAGGCGCGGCGCAGTTTGGTGGCGCACGACGGGCAGACCTGGAAATCGCTTTCCACGCGATAATGGCACGTCGGGCAGGTCTGACGCTCGGTCATCTCGGCCAGCAGCGATTCTTCTTCCAACTGGCGCTCATACAGATCGGCCAGCGTCTGGCGCGGGCGCAGGATGAGATAGATCAGGATGCCGACGCCGGGAAAGACCGCCGTCAGCACGGTGCCGAAGATCTGCAAGATGACATCCTGCGTGCGCGAGCGAATGTCGCGCCATGCCCAGATGATCATGCTGATCCAGAGCGCCACAAAGAAGGCGACAAAGAACGCGATGACGAATCCGATGAGGCTCCCGCCGGAGGCAGCGAGAACAAAATGGCCCGGTGCGAGGGTCATGAGTAAAGGCCCCTTTCCATGGATTGCTTGGGAAGCGCATTAAGCGGTTACGCTGTCTATCATGCCAGCCCCAGCGATGTTTGTCAATCCGTTAGACGCTTGGGGGATGGTTGACTTAACCTCAACGTGATGATGCCGCTTGCCGGTGTTGGCACGCGCCATTGCTGGCGCGGTGTTGCCTGGCCGTCAGTGAGATCATGCGTGGCTCGCTCATTGAGTGAGACGAGCGCCGCCCCGCCGAACGGGACAGCCGTAGCCAATTCGGCTATGACATCGTCTTTCGTCGGATTATACCAGCGAATGATGATGCCTTGCCCATCCTCGGCGCGCTTCACGGCGCTGAGGCGCAACGACGGCGGTTCCAGGCGAATGAAGCTCCATGCAGCAGGTAGTGTGCCGGGATGCAGATCGGTGGGCAACGCGCGCACCGGATTGGCAAAGCTTTCAGCCGCGCGCATCACCAGGGCGTCATCCGTTTGCCAGGTGCCAGCGTGCGGCATGATGGCATAGTCAAATGCCCACTCACCCGCCATCTGTGCTTCCGGTGTCGGCAGCGGTGGGCCGGCATGGCCGCGCCGCGAGGGGAAATCGTCGCGCGACAGCCATCCCACGCAGCGCAACAGTGTCAGCGCCAGCGCTGTTGTGCCGTCATCCTGCATCATGGCCTCATATTCCGGCAGCCCGCGATTCATTATCGCCATCCCATGCAGGCCGTCGCTGGCGCTGACAAAGCTCCTCTGCGGCTGCGTCGGGGATGGATCTTCCGCCCAGCCCGGCCAGCCGTTCGCCCTGTGTTCCATCCCCACTGGTCGCCGGTTGACCATGAAGGTTCCCTCGGCATCCACGGCTTCCGCCGCAATGCCCGTCGGAAAGACGACGCGCAAGCGATGGTCCTCTGCCGCGTTCGCCACTGTCGTGTGAATGGCGACGTATCGCACGCCTGATTCCAGTGTAATGGTTGAGGTGATGGCGCATGGGACCGTTTCGCCAGCGCGCGCCCGCCGGTCATCGGTGAGGCGCGCCGGCAGCATGAGCGTTTGGCGCACGGTGAGCGCGGCGCGCACCGCGTTGACCTCGCTCACCGTGACTTCCGGCGGCGCAGCCGGTTGGGTGATGAGAACGTCCTCTCGCGGCGGGCAATAATTATAGAGATCGCCCGCGTCGCCGCCGTCCTCGAAGCGGTGCAGCCCGCTGCGCGTCAGGCCGGTGGCTTTGTCGGTGAGCGAGAGCAGGCCGGTGGCGGGGTCAACCGCGACCCGCAGCCAGGCGTTTTCGATCCAATCCTTCCCGGCGCGGATGTCGCTTTCCGGAGCGGGCGCGGCACCCGCTTGACGGGCGGCGATGAGATAGGCTCGCCCGCCATAGGGCG
>JAJPKG010000256.1 GCA_021323815.1 Pseudomonadota bacterium | reverse complement strand
TCGGTGCCACCCAACGTCGCGCCGGTCAGCATGCCCGATCCGCCACCGGGCACGCTCGTCGGCGACCCAGCGGGCGCAGGCGTGGTGGCGGCGGGCGGCTGCGTTGCCGGCGCTGTGGCTGTCGCCGCAGTGGTGGCGGCAGGCAAAGATGACGGCCCATTGGCTGTTGACGCGCCACAGCCAGCCAGCACGGCAAACATCATTCCTAATGCCATCATAATCAACGGTTGTTTTTTATCGCGCATGCGCTTCCCCTACTATCAAGACCGTCTTTGTTCTCTCATACAGTACAACAAAGTCAGACGCTTGGTCGCTTCGGTAGGACCTGACTTCAGCTGATTCTTAGCCATCTCTTATCCTGATCAACTTTCTTTTTTTTGCATCCCGCTTGCCGTGCTGGCGTCGATCATGCGTACAGGCAGGGATAGCGGTGGAAGGACCTCGCGGAATCATCCGTTTGCCACAACGGGAGGGGTATCATGCTTGGCATGCAACGCAAACCGCACTTCCAGGTGGGAGATTTCTATTGTCCCACGTGCAACGCCGTCTATCAGAAAACGTTTGAGCGCGAGCATCCGTTTGTGCAATGGAGCAACGACCGGCAGGCATGCTGCGGCATCTGCGGGCGCGTGCTGCAAATCGTGACCAACATCATCCTCAAAGGCGTTGAGGTTGCGGAAATGGATGAGCTGGCGATCAAGTCCTGTCGCTCACTTGGGCATCCAGGACTTGATTGAGGACCTGTTGCACGAACATTGCCAGTTGGCTATTGCCTTGCAAGAGGTGTTGCAGGGTCTCGCTATCCAGCGTAAACTGATACTGAGTCATGGCTTGTCCTTTCGGTCTCTGGCTTTTTGATTACTACCAGCCTACCAGTTAGGGCAAGCCTCTCTTCTTGGCTAATTTTACAGCACTTCTCGGACTCATCCGAAAAGGATGAAGTCCAGACATTCCTGACCGAACTCAGCCGCAAGCTGGGCAGTGACAACCTGCCCAGCCAGCACATCCCCTTTTAGGGCGCTTGCGCCGCGAACTTGGCGCGCAATGCCTCTGCCACCGGTGTGGAAACGAACGTGTCGATGGGCGCACCCAGGCGAGCGACCTCTTTCACCAGCGACGCGCTGATGAACAGATGCGGCAGATCTGTCACCAGCAGCAGGATCTCGATCTCTGGGGCCAGACGGCGATACATATGCGCTTGCTGAAATTCCGCCTCGAAGTCCGTCACCGTGCGCAGGCCGCGCACCAGGGCCGTCGCGCCCACCGAGCGGGCGAATTCGGTTGTCAGGTCGTCATACGTGCGAAACTCGATGTTCCCCGCCGCGTTTTGGTCGAGCAGCGATGCGCGCCACAACTTCACGCGCTCCTCAGCGGTGAACAGCAGATTTTTCGCTGGATGGGCATAGACGCCGATAATCAGCCGTTCCACCAGCCGCGCTGCCCGGCAGGCGATGTCGATATGCCCCAGCGTGGGGGGATCAAAGCTGCCGGGATAGACGGCAATGACGGGGTGACGCTGCGCTGCGTTCATCTGGCCACCTCTTGGCGATTTTTGCGATAATGCAAACATTCTATCACGCAGGCAATGGGACGGAACATGGAGAGCACGGAAGTTCCACGAAAGACACAGAAAGGCTTGCTGGCATCGCATATGGCGGCACACATGAATGCCGGGGAATTGACGGCGTTTCTGTTTGCGGGGCAGCAGCACCGGTTGCAGGCGCAGGTGGGGGCGTGGCTGGCCGAATCGGCGCGCTTCTGTGCCTTCGTGGAGGCGCAGCGAGATAAGATCCGCAAGAAGGCGCGCATGGCGGGCGACGAAGAGGCGCGGCGCGATCTGCTGGTGGAACTCGGCACGGCTCACCGCCTGCTGCGCGAAAAACGCTTCACCCTGGCCTATGAGCCGTTCGCCGCGAATAAGACGCGCGGGCCGGATTACGGCGTGACCTATACAACCAAGTTCAGTTTCACGGTGGAAGCGACCCGCTTGCGCGCAGCGTGCGACTTTGCCCGCTGGGCGGACGTTCTCTGCACCAAACTCATGCAGTTGCCGGCGGGCCAACCCAACGTGGTGCTGGTTGCCACCGCTGATAGGCAATGCGCGGATTTCGATCTGGCGCAGACACTAGCGGCGTTGCGCGCATTGGCCGAGCGCAAAGACGACGCCTTCTTTGCGCAGCGCGGCTGGCATGCTGCCCGCGATTTCTTGCGCCAGCTCCGCCGCCTGAGCGCCGTGCTCTGGTGGAACGGCTGGGACGCCACAAATGGCGGCATATGGCATCTGTGGCTCAATGTCCAGGCGAAGCATCCCTTGCCGAACGAGGCGCGGGCGGCGCTTAGCCGCTAGCCGGCCTCACACTGGCAAGATCTGCGGCAGACGCAGGGCAAGCCGCCAGTCGCCGCTGATGCGTAATCGCCGCGAGAGCAACGCCTGGCGCTGCGGCAATCTCCCCCCCGCCATGCGCCCCCAGTCGGCGGAGGTGCAGCGCAACGTCAGGCGCGGACGCGCGGCCTTGCCGGTGCGGACCTGCGCGCCGTCGCCCTCGCCCAGCACCAGATAGCGCGGCTCGGCATCATCGAAAATCCACTGGATGGTGGCACGCAGGGTGGGATGGCGCGGTCTCGTCCAATCCGCGATGTAGCGGATGGACGTGAAGATCGCGTCCAGCGTCGCCTCGCTCATGCGGGGATCTGCATCAGTGCCGATGATGCCACCCTCGATCAGCGTCTTCACGTGTTTTGCCTGTTCGGCAGGCGGCACGTTGGGCGCGCCCAGCTTCACCAGCGCCAGCACCTCTTCGGGCGGAATCCCCGCGCGGCGCAGCTTGGTCTGGATGGAGCGCAAGCCAAAGGTGAACACCTCTTCCGGCGTGTAGCCAAACGCTGTGATGTAGGACCAGTCCAGGTTCGGCGGGGTGAAGACGCCAGCGGCCCAGGGCAAGATCTTGTTGAGTTCCGCAATGGCGGCGGCTTTACATCTGGGATCGCTTGTCACCAGTTCGCGCAACAACTGCACGCCGAAGGCGATGTGGCGCGACTCGTCGCGGGCGATGAGGTTGATGCCGGTGGCGAAGCCTGCCATCAGCGCTTCTCGGTTGCAATAGTCGCGCATGAAGTGCTGGCCGGTGTGTGCCAGCATCCCCTCCACGGTCAGATGATAGATCGCCACACCCTGCGCCAGCAACGGCGGGCTGTCGGGATTCATCCGCAAGCGATCCGCCACGCGATCCAGTTCGGTGAAGACCTGGTTATAGCCCCACGTCAGCCCTTTGCGCATGGTTGCCAGCGTGTCGGCGTAACTGGTGCCGATGCCCGCCACCTCGCGCAGAAAGCGGTCGAAAAAGACATGATGTCGCGCTTCGTCGGCGATCTGCGTTGCCAGGAAGATCCGGTCCTCATAGCGCTTGGTGGCCTGCACGAAAGGCGTTAGCGTCACGGTAACGGATTCCTCGCCATCCAGGAATAGGGCATAGTTCCACAGGAAGGCTTTGTGCTGCTCGGCGTTCAGCGTCGCCGTCCATTGCTCGCGATCCGTCGTGAAATCGAGATTCTTGGCCGACCAGTTGCCTTCTTCCCACAGGCGATAGAGCCGGTCTTGTTCGACGGTGGGCGCGGCATCGGAATCGATGTCAATGATGCCCTTCAAGGTGTCAATCGCCATTGGCTGCTCCTTTTTTCCTGCTCACAGGCAGGGCTTGACGGAATAATTCACGACAGCGGGCTGGCCGGCCTGTGACGTGTCTGCGCTGAACACCAGCTTATCGCTGTGCGAAAAGAAGACGGCGGTGTCGGAAAGCTTCACGCTCACGCTGGCCCCGGCGGCGAGATCCCCATCATCCGGCGCGACGCCGATGCCGCCCAGGAAGGGGATGCTCACAGACCAGTGTACGGCTTGCGGCCCCCGGTTCGTCAAGGTCACATACATCGCCTGGCCACAGGTGAGGCTGACGCTGGTGGGCGCGACCTGCAACCAGTTCGTCACGGGAACCGGCGTGGGCGTCGGCGGCACCGGCGTCGCGGTCGGCCTGGGTGTGGGTGTCGCGGTTGGCGCGGGCTGTGGCGTGGCGGTCGCGCTCGCCCCCGGCGTGGGACTGGCGGCGGGTGAGGTCGTTCCCGTCGGCTGCGGGCCAACCGTGCTGGTGGGCGTCGGCGACGGCGTGGGCGTGCTGGGGCCGGTGCCACCGGGCATGCCGCTGACGATGGTGATGCGAAAATTACTCTGCACCACGCTCTCGATGGTCATGACGTGATCAATGGCCAGGTTCACGTGCGTCATCTTCAGCAGTTTGACTGTGCCGCCGGCGAGCAGCGTGAGCAGATCAAGCTTGTTGGTGAAGCTGCTGAGCGCGCTACTGAGATCGCTCAACACGGATGTTTGGATGCTCACCCCCGTCGCCGTCGCCTCGGAAGCTGACAGCACCAGCGAGCTGTTCGAGCTAAACGGATGCACCAGTTGCAAACCCTGAATGGTGGTAGCCGAAAACGTCAGCGTCGGATACAAAAAATTCTTCACGTTGAGATGCGCGTTTTGCCCGTCGATCTCGGTGGCGATGAGATGATAATTGCCGGTGATGGCGAGATTCACGGTGCGCATCGTAGCTCCACGCAACGCACCGGTGCTTTCATGTGATGGGAATGTCGCTCCGGCCTGTGCCGCCGCTGTCGCCGGCAGAGCGCACAGGGAAATCACCAGCAGCGTGCCTGCCAGCGCCAGGCACATCGCTTGCTGCCGCGTGTGTCGTGCGTGTCTCATCATCGCCCCCTTGCGCTAAACGTGGTAGTGTTTGCCCGTCGTGACAGGGCCGCTGGCGAGTAATGCCGCTTTACAAGAAGCCCGTAAAGCCGCCCGGAGGGGTTGCTCTTGGGAGCCGGGGGATTGAACCCCCAGCGGCCTTGCCGGTGCTGTCCGTGCTATGTACTCCAACAGCATAACCCGCCGAACAGTCTCGCCCTGCACGCTCCCTTTGCTTGTGGATTTACCGGCTGAGCGAGATCGACAGTCCCGGCAAGGTGATGCTGTTGATCAGCACATAGGGCGAGTTGATGTTGACGTTGCTCAGGTTGGTCGTGCCCGCGTGGACATCGAAGCCGTTGCCGGCAGCGTTGATGGAAAGATTTTGGAATGCGGCTGAATCTGAGGCCAGGCTGGAAGCATCCAGGGTGAGGCCGTTGAGCGTCACAGGCGTCGTTTTGCCCGCGACCATCGAAAGCGTGACGTTGCCGATGGGCGAGGCGAATGTTTTGCTGATGACCATGTTCCGGGCGGTGGCATTCATCTGCACCACGCCGACCGGCGAGGTGTTATCCGCCGCTGAGACGCCGGGATAGAGATGCATGCTGCTGGCGTTGATCGCGTCTGAATGGATGGAGAATGGGACGGCGATCTCCGCCGCGAGGGCGATGGCTCCTTGTGCCGCCAGAAAGACCAGCAGCGCCAGCACCGCCAGCGACGTGCCATAGGTGATGCCGAAGATGCGACGATTGGTGCGCCCGGCGTTGTTTTCACCCATCCGCCAGGCAATGCCCAGCGCGCCGCCGGCCAGACCCAAGAGCATTCCAAAGCCGAGACCGCCAAGCGCGACCAGCAGCGAGACGAGCGACAGAACAAGCGCGACCGCGCCGGTGACGAGCGCGTGCGCTGGGGCAAACAGCTGGATGACGCCCATCGCCAGCAGCAACAGCCCGACCAGCAGTGCGCTCCACAGCATGCTGCCCGGTAGGAACATGAATCTGAGCAATGCCAGCGGACTATACAGAACGAGTGCGGCGGCGATAATGATCAAGACAGCGCCGGTGAACGGACGGCCACGCCGCCATCTGCTGAATCGCTGCCAGGCGTCACGCGTGCCTGACCAGAGGGGATTGGGGGATTGCCCACCGGTGTGTCGATCCTCTGCAAGGGTGTGATTGATTGCGGGGAAGTCGTCTGCGTGTTCGAGATTTGCGCCCATGATGTCGGTTCTCCTTTTCCGATGGAAAACAACGGGCAAACACCAGCGTTTGCCTGCAACGACGGCGAAAAACGGTTTCCACGCCGGCAGTGGCGTGGAAGATGGGCTGGCTAAGCAACGCGAGACGGCGATGCCTGCTGAGCATCGTCTAACTTTTTTTTGAATGACGTTCAATCATTGAAGGATATTCAATAGTATACGGATGACAAGCTAACCTGTCAAGAGGGTGTTCCGCTGATTTTCTGTTTCACGGGGAGATGAACGCGGAAGATATGATCTGGTGATATGATACTGTTTTGAGAGACTGATCCCTCACGTGGGAGCGAGGATGAAAACAATTACTGATCCCTCAGATGCGAACGGGCAGCCATCACGGGCGGAACGCGCCAGCCGGCGCAAGGCGCGCAATAATCAGGCGATCCTTGACGCGGCGGAACAGCAATTCCTGAAACACGGCTTTCACGCGACGACGATGGAAAGCATCGCCGCCGCCGCCGACATGGCTGTAGGATCACTCTATGTCTATTTCGCCAATAAAGATTCGCTCTATCTGGCGGTGGTCGAACGCGCCCTGGCAGTGCTGGAACGCGCGCTGGCCGAGGCCTTTGTGCTGGACCTGCCGCCGATCAAAAAACTGTATGCCGCCGGAGATGCCTATATCCAGTTCGCTTTCGACCACCCAGCTTATTTTCGCATGCTGATCTTTCCCCACACCGACACCCCTGGTGACGCGGGCGCAACCGTCATGCCGCCGCTGGTCAACGCGCGCATTGACCAGTTGATTCAGTTGATCACCACGTTGCTTGAGCAATCTTTTCACGGCAGCGATGCCGGGCGCATCTCGCCGGGACGCGTGGCGCGTTTTCTCATCGGCGCGTGGAACGGGGTCATTGCGTTGCACCTGCGCGCCGACGATCTGCGCCTGGAGCGCGACGAAGTCAAAGCCGTGCTGGATGAGGCCGCGCTGATCCTCACCGAAGGCATGATGAGCATCCTTGATCCTGCTGCGCGCCATCCGAAGCCAACTTGATTGATCGGTTCTTGAAAGAACGGGGAGCATCGCTAATACTCATTCACGGAGAAGGTGAACGAATAGATTCGAGAGCCGTTCATCACCAGGGGGTGGAGGTCAAGTGGAGGACGACCTCTCGTGGTGTCCCCACGCTCCATCTTCACCATCGCCCGCCTCGGCTTCCGCGATCCTGCGCCGGTGGAACCGTCGCAAGCGGAATCGGCTGCCATGCCTGATGCTGAGCCAACGGTGCTGGCGGAATAAAGCGAAATGCTCAGATCGAGGCCGATGGCATCTGCAAAAGCACTTGCTTTTCAGTGCCTCGCGCCTCGTTTGCATTCGTAGATAGACCTAGAGTATATGGACATCCTTTCGAGATAGCGAATTGGATAAACGAATTTTCGCCTGATTATATCGTTTATGCTCGACAAGTAGGTAAGCTTATGTTACCCTGAGCAAGTGGAAGGAAACCCTGTTCAAGATCTTCCTCTTAATGCCTCATGGATAATTACGCCAAATTCAACCAATCGTGGAGGTGAATTCGCGACAATCTGTTATTGCTGACAAATCAGGCTCACGGCAAAGCCAGAAACAGTAAGGGGAAACGGAAAAATGCAAGGTAAACAGCGTGCGATGATCATCTTGATTGGTTCAGCTTTAGTGGCTATCACTGCAATTGCGCTGATTAGCGCAACTCGTGCAGGAGCCGCGTCAAAAACATCACCGCTGCCAGTAGATCCTACCATTTTGACGCGAACCGCCAATAATCCGCCTGTATCAGGCAATGGCGTTCCCGCTATCAAGCCGCATCTCAGCGGAAGTGGCCCCTCATTTACGGCTTCCGATGCGCGTACGTATGTCACTGAGCATGGCATCGCGCGTATGGAGATACAAAAACCAATCCATGTTACGATGGTACTCTTTGCCAATGCAGGGCAAATTCAGAAGCAATATACTCATATTAGCTTTGGTCTCAGCCCTGGTCAATTGATCTGTTTCGTAGAGATTCATAACACGATCACCATCTCCAACCCGATGGGAAAAATCATCACCTTCTCGCATGGCTTTGTTATATTCGACGCTCACACCGGTAACGAACTTGGCAGCGGCGCATTCAATTAGCATGCGCCTTTAGCGTGTTGGCCTCGTGAGGCAGAGGTTTGTTTCGGCGTACCTCTGCCTCATTTCTTGGCCTCTGATGTCACCTGATGCGAAGGCGTGGTTGCACCCGCCCGTTGTGTGAGGGCCTCTCACACTTCAGTGATCGTCGCGATGATCAGCGGGCGCAGGTGGGTTTTTTGCCAGATGTAGGTGCCGAGCGATTCTTTGGTGCGCTCGATAATCTCGCCATATTCCGGCTTGCCGCGTGCTTGGCGGCGCAGCGCGCGCTTGAGCTGTTCCACGCCCTGCGTCATGAACCCCTCGGATTCCGTGCTGATGACGCCGCGCGCAATCACTTCAGGATCGGCCACCAGTTCACCGCTGTCGCGGTCCACCACCAGCGCAACGACCACCACGCCGTCCGCGGCCAGATGCTGGCGGTCGCGCAGCACCTCGCGCGAGACGTTGCCGACGGTGAGGCCGTCCACCAGCACCGCGCCGGCGGGCACATGGCTGACCTTGCGCATCTGCTCCGGCGTCACTTCCAACACGTCGCCAAGCTCGACGATGGTCGTCTGTTCGGGCGTGTAGCCGTTTTCTTGCGCCATCTGCGTGTAAAGCCACTGGTGGCGATATTCGCCGTGAACAGGGATGACGAAGCGTGGGCGCAGCAGCAGCAGCGTATCACGCAGTTCGTCGTGGCTGGCGTGGCCGCTGACGTGCACGTGCGGTTCCAGCGCGCCATAGATCACCTTCGCGCCCCGGCGGAACAGATTGTCGATGGTGCGCGCCACCGTCTCGGTGTTGCCCGGCACCGGCTCCGCTGACAGCACCACCGTGTCGCCGGGATGCAGTTGAATGGTCGGATGCACACCCGATGCGATGCGCGCAAGCGCCGAAGTCGGCTCGCCCTGGCTGCCGGTCGTCAGCAGCAACACCTGGTTATCCGGCATGCGGTTGGCTTCATCCACTGTCACCACCGAGCCTTCCGGCAGGTGAATGTAGCCCAACTCCGCCGCGACGCCCATGTTTTGATCCATGCTGCGCCCGGCGATGGCCGTCTTGCGCCCCAGCTTGTGGGCAGAGATAATCGCTTGCTCAAGGCGCGGGATGTTGGAGGCGAAGGTGGTGATGATGACGCGCCCTTTGGCCGCGCCGATCAGCCGCTCGTTGGCGGCGAAAACCAGCGATTCCGGTGGGGTGCGCCCTGGCCGTTCGATGCGCACGCAGTCGGTCAGCAGCGCCAGCACGCCCTCGTCGCCCAGTTCTTTCAGGCGCTCGCGGTCAGTCTGGAAGGGCGAATCCGGCGTGGGATCCAGCTTGAAGTCGCCGGTGACGACGACAATGCCGCAGGGAGTGTGCAGCGCCAGCATGAAGCTGCCGGGGATGCTGTGCGCAACGGGGATGAATTCACAGGTGATGCTGCCCAGTTCGACGCGGTCGCCGCCCTCAACCACATGCAGGCCGGCATAGTTCAGGGCGCGGCGCTCGCGCAGCTTCGCTTCGATCATGCCGATGGTCAGCGCCGAGGCATAGACTGGCACGCGCTGGTCGTCGCGCGACAGTTGCGGCAACAGGAAAGGCAACGCGCCGATGTGATCTTCGTGGCCGTGCGTAATGACAATGCCACGCAAGCGATCGAGCCGTTCGCGCAGATAGGACACGTCGGGGATAACCAGGTCGATGCCGCGCTGTTCCTCTTCGGGGAACTTGACGCCGGCATCCACCAGGATGATATCCTGGCCGCACTCGATGGCGGTGGCGTTCTTACCGACCTCGCCCACGCCGCCGAGCGGGATGATGCGCACGCTGGCTTTGCCTGCTGGTTTTTGCCGCGCGCTGCTCTGGTTGCGCGGGGCGCGCTGGGTGAAACCGCGCGATGCCTTGCCCGCGCTGTGATGGTTGCTCATGGAAAAGATGCTCCTTAAAAGAAAGGCGCGACGCCTCATCTATTCGGGAAGATGAAGGGCCGCGCTGCTGCAATATCGCTTTCGATGATGCTTCATAATGCAAAAATATCCCAAACATTGAGCCGGCGACCGAGATCGGGCCAAAGGGGCCTGACGGCCACGAAGCCCGGCCAAGCCGGACTGGCGGGCGAGGCATGCCATCGCCCCTACGGCGTGACGGAACGCCCTGAGGCGCGGTAGCGAACTGCGCGAGCCGGAAGCAATGCCCAGCATTGCAGAGCAGATCGCTCAAACCGCCCGCTCCTTCTTATATGCTAAAAGCACAGAGGACATGCCAAACCACGCGGCAGCATTGCCGCGCTCTTGCGGCGCTCGTACAACACCCTATCGGCAGGATCGCAGTGTTCATGAAGCGCTGAACGGCTTTATTGCCGCGTCGATGCGCGCCATCGACCTCATAGGCCCAGCGTGATCCTGCTTTCGGTCAAAGAGATGCCCAGCGGCAACCGCGCTTATTCCGCGCCGGTCTCGCCCAGCGCAACCTTCAGCCGATGAGCCAGGCGCGATTTGCGGCGCGCGGCGTTGTTGCGGTGCAGCACGCCTTTGGTCACAGCGCGGTCCAACTGGCTCATGGCCTGGCGGATGGCCTCAACCGTGGTGGCATCGTGGGGATCAGCGGTGATGGCTTTGCGCGCTTTCGTGACGTAGGTGCGCACCTTCGACTTGATGGCATGATTGCGCTCGCGGCGCTTCTGCTCCACGCGAATGCGCTTGATGGCAGACTTGGTATTGGCCATGTGATGCAAAAAATCCTCTCAAACGGATGGGACGCACCCCCTTGCTGTTGTGCCGGGCGCGTCGTGTGTGTTGTCGTGATGCGAAAAAAGGCACACTGCCCTTGCGATTTGTAAAGTTATTCTATCACAGCGCCGGTCCGATGGCAAATCGCGCCCCAATTGGGGGAAAGCGATGCAGACGATTACCTGCCATGCGGCAACGCGAGAGCACGTTTTTGTGAGATCTTCCCACCCGAACATGGTCCTTTCCTTGTCCGCTTGTGCTTGTTCTCGCGTGTCTCCTGTGATAGACTAGAGGCGCTTTGACCTGGTAAATTGGCAGCGGGAGAGAATGACGGAACGTGGGACAGCAAGATGAGCAACAACCGCCAGGTGTGAAACCCCCGCTGAGCCTTCCCGCGCATCAGCCGCCCCGGCACAGCGTGCCACCGGCTTCGTCCGGGAGAGGCGCTGAGCAAGGGTCGCCCTCGCGCCCCAGCCGTTCGGGGCAGGGTGGCCAATTTCGCGCGTTGCCGCGCTTCGGCCCCCGCAAAGAGGATATCTCGGAATCAGACACCGCCGAGATCGATGACGAGTGGGATGAGCGCTTCGAGGCGCGGCACACTCCGCATAACAGCCGCAAGATCGCCGCGCAACGCGACGACGGACGTCATGACGAGACCGGGCAGGCAGGTAGCTCTGATGCAGGCTGGGATGACGACTCCCGCCCCGCTCCAGCGCACGATCCCTGGCGGCGCGACTGGGCACAGTGGACCTCAACCGATTTTCAGGTCGGCGACATCCTGAACTATCCCCCTGATGAGTTCGAGGGCGGCTGGAGCCGCGACGCCTGGGGCGGCGAGCCGAGACGGGCTACGCTGGACGCGGTGGCGCTGCACGTGGAATTGTCGCCGCCGACAGGGAAGCGACGCGCGAACTGGCCGGCGTTGCATCAGTTTGTCTATTGGGCGCAAAAGGGGTTCAAGCAGAGCGCGCGGCCCACCAAGAAGGCGATGCGCGCTCTGACCGTGATGGCGGTGGTGGGCGTGCTGCTGCTCACCAGCCTGGGCACCGGCCTGACGGGATTGGTGGATTATCTCGCCATCAAGGGACTGGCCAGCGATGCCGTCAGTTCCCTCACGCACCTGGGTGACGACCTGGGCTTCGGCAAGAGCAAGGCGCATCTGACCATCGCCCAGCGGTCCAACGCGGCCAACGCTGACGTGAACCGCGCCCTGTATGACATGGAGCAACTACACGACCGCCTGGCGCATCCCGATTTCGTGCTGTCATTGGCCGGCCACATCGGCAAGATTCATGAAATGGAGCAGAGCGGCTTGCTCTTGAGCCAGTTCGGCATCGAGGGCATTGGCATGCTGCAAACCATGCTGCCCACGCTGGTGAGTTTATCCAATGTCATCACCACCTCGCCCATCTCCACCGATGATTCTTCGCAGGATGACACCCCGCTGCTGCATGGCGATGACTATCAAAAGATCCTCAGCAATCTACAACAGTTCAAAGAGCCATTAGATAAATTGATCAGCCAGGTGCAGTCCACCCCGCCGCAAACGCTGCTGGCGGCACTGAACAGCAAGCAGCAGGCCGAGGTGTTGCCGTTGCTGCAAGGGCTGCCCTATCTGAAGCAAGCACTACCCATCGTGCAGGGATTCCTGCAATTGCCGAGCGCGGAAACGCTGCTGGGCATCGATCACCCGCAGGTGGCGTATCTGCTGATGACGCTGGATAATTCCGAGATTCGCCCCGCCGGAGGCTTCCAGGGGCAATATGCGCTCATCGGCGTCACCGGCGGACACATCAGCCACATCGCGCTCGAAGACACCTATCACTATCTGGAACCACTGAAATATAGCGGCCCCGGCGGGCAGGATTTCGTATCCTATAACCTGCCGGTGACGCCCGAAAGCTGGTTTGGGAGTACCCCACTCGGCTGGGCCATGCGCAATTCGGGCCTGTCGCCCGATTTCCCGCAATCCGCGCGCTATGCCTTGTGGTATCTGCACAACGAAGAGATGTGCGTCTTCGATGATATCCACACCGTTGCCGGCCAAAACGGGGCCTATTGCCACTGCAATTACGGCGAGGTCGATAACGACGGCTTTCGCACCTGTTATCTCGGCGGCGACCGCTTGCCCAATGTGGATAGCGCGGGCGAGATCACCAGTTTCCAGCCTCAGCAGGTGCCGATGGCCGGCGTCATCATGATCCAGTCGAATATCATCAGCCAGTTGCTGCAAATCACCGGACCGCTGAAGATCGGCTGCCCGTATTACACAACGGTGGACGCCACGCACCTGCAACAGCAGATCCACTATTATCAAGAGACGTATCGTGGCAAGCACATCAGCCAAACGCAGTGCTCCACGCAGATCTCCGACTCAACCAAGCGGTTCACCGGCCTGGTGACGCAAGAGTTGTTGAAGCGCGTCAAATCCATGCCCAAAGGCGATCTGCTGCGCTTCATCAACGATATCGTGCAAGATTTGCACAACAAAGAGATTCAGATCTTCTTCACCGACCCCACGCACCCCGGCAACATCGGGCAGGATGCCTTCGCCAACGGGTACCATCCCACCCTGACCTATCCTGACGATCCCTATGCGGAACAATTCCTGCGCAACTATCAGATCTCCAGTGAACTCTATCAGGGCAACGATGATTCGCTCGCGGTGAACCGCGCAGATATCGCGGGCTGGAAGCTTGAAACGTATGTAACCATCAAGCTGGTGGATCAGATCACCATACGCTCTGATCATAGTGCTGTCCACCACTTCCAGACGATCTATACGCTCAATGTGCCGCGCATCAGGTTCTTCCCCAACCCACCGACACAGCCGGAAAAAACGAGCGTGGTGAATGAAGTGGTGTATGAGAAAGTGTTCGACGCGGGGTTCAGCAACCTGTATACTGAGGATTGGCGCGTCTATATGAGTCCCAACGCGCAGATCACGAACAGCGGGACGAGCCACTATGTTCTCGGACCCAACGACATCCGCGAGGATGTGCCCAACCGCTCATATGCCTTTGGACAATCCAAGCTGGCCTGGTTCTACGACCCCGCTTCCCAGTCAATCACGTGGACCCCGTTCTCAACGCCGCCGGCGTTGAACTGGGTGGTACCCGCTGCGGTCAACAGTCAGGGGCAATACATCATTCACGTGCAGCCGCAGTCCGGCGTGAACACCAGCGCGGAGATCGACATCACGCTGCCCAATGGCACCACCTGCAACGAGATGAACGGTCCGCTGCCGCAAAACCGGGTGATCGCGGTGAACGTGAACGCGGGGACGTGCGGATAAGCCACCCTTCACCGCCTAAGCGAAATTTTCATTTCTTGCCGCTTGCTATGTAACCAGGAAATCACGGCAAAGGTCAAAGGAAGCAATGCGATGATACTTTGCGCCGTATCATCACCCTCACCACAAGCCGGAGGGCTACGTTTCTTCGGGAGCATCATCTTCCGGCTGTGCAGGCGACACGTCGGCCTCACCCGCAGCAATGGCCAGGGTGCGGGCGATGACGGCGGCGCGCAACCGTTCCACAGCTTCAGTGTCATCCAGGTCGGTGGGCAGGGTGAAGAAAGCGCGGCCATGCTCGCGGCTGTGGCGATGCACCCAGCGCGCGATGATGTTGATCTGATCCACCTCGGCCTTGCCAACCTTCGTGGGGGGCGGGCCGAGCCAGATGGCGCGGCGCATCATCTCCTCGAAGTCGGCACGGATTGCAGCGGGATCGCCCGCCACGCAGCGCTGCTCGATCAAGCGCCCGTGCCGCACCAGATACATCTCGGCGTGCGCCGGCTCGGCGGAAGGATAGATCAGCAGCAGATTGTTCGCCTCAATCGCGCTGGTGATGAGTTTTTGCCCCAGCAGCACGCTATCCGCGTGGCGGATCACGTCGCGCAGGACGGCGGCGCGCTCGAAATCGTCGCGGGCGGCGGCTTCCCACATCTTGTTGCGCAGCGCGTCCATCATATCGCCCCGGCTGTGCGCCAGGAAATCGATCACGTCGTCAATGACGGCGCGATACGCCACTTTTGACGCGCCGCCCTTGCATGGCGCGGCGCAGCGGCCCATGTGATAGCGCAGGCACGGATCGCTGGGCTTGGCAGCGGGTGGCAGCGCGCGCGTGCAGGTGCGCACGGGGAAGAGTTTCTGAATGACCTCGATGGTGGCCTCCACTGCGCGGCGTGAATTGAACGGGCCGAAATAGCGCCCGCCGTCGGCGCGCACTTCGCGTGTGGCGAACACCCGCGGAAAGTCTGATTTCACGTCGATCTTGATGAAAGGATAGTGTTCATAGTTGCGCAACTGCACGTTATAGCGCGGCTGCAATTCTTTGATCAGGCGCGATTCCACCAGCAGCGCTTCCAATTCGGAGCCGAGCACGCGCGTCTCGATGTTCGCCACGCTTTGCAGCAGCCCGTCCATCTTGCGCGTATAGCCGAGAGGATGATGGTAATACGACGCCAGGCGGTCGCGCAGGCATTTGGCCTTGCCGACATAGATCACCTTGCCCGATGCGTCACGCATCAGATAGACGCCCGGCTTGTCGGGGAAGTCGCGCCGCCACGCGGGGTTGAGATACATGCTGCCGGTGGGGCGCGGCTGGGCTGTCGCGCCACGCGGCGGGGGACCGTTGCCGTCCACCTCGGCCAGGGCAGCGCGCAGATCGCCCAGCGTGCGGCATCCCTCGGCTTTGGCGCGGGCCAGCAACAGGCGCAGAATGTCCGCCGTTGTGCGAGCGTCCCCCAGCGCGCGGTGCCGTTCGTGGGCCATGATCCCCAGACGCGTGGCCAGCACATCCAGCTTCACACGCCGCACGCCGGGCACGAAGCGCCGCGCCATCGTGATGGTGTCAAGCCCATCAGTGGGGAAAAATAAGCCGCCGCCCAGTCGCTGCGCCTCATAGCCCAGGAAGCCCAGATCGAAGCCGATGTTATGCCCCACCACCGGACGCCGCCCCAAAAATGCCAGCAGAGCAGGCAGCACGTTCTCGGCTTTGGGGGCGCGGGCCACCATCTCATGCGAGATGCCGGTGAAGCGCGCGATGAAATCGGGGATGGTTCGCCCTGGATTGATCAGGCTTTCAAAAACATCGCGGGTGTCGTCACCCTGAATGATGAGCGCGCCGACCTCGATGATGCGGTTACGGCTGGGCGTGAGGCCGGTCGTTTCGATATCCAATACCGCGAATTCAACGGCATCCAGCGCCAGTCCGTCGGCATTCCACTCACGCAGCGACCAGCGCCCATCCGGCAGTGCCTGAAACAGATCCGAGCCGCCCAGGAGCCGTTCCAGCAAACCATGCCAGGGCGAGCCGGGCAGGATTTCTTCGCTGACACCAAAGACCACCCTCACCAGATCCGCCGCGCCCAGCGGGCTGCCCTGCGCGACGAGCGCGCCATGCGCTCGGCGCAGCAACGCGCCCTGCCCGCCGTGCTCTTCCGGCGCGGGGGTTTGCTCTTCGTTCTCAGCGGCCATTGATTGGTGCCGTCCTCATTCATCGGGTAATGGCAACAACATAGCACATCTGGTCGAGAAAAAACACCCCCCAAATGGGAGGTGGTCAGCTTATAGATACGAGCTATCGGTTCTTTGCGCCGTCACAAAAAAAGCCGCCCTGAGAGCGGCGGTGAAAAAAGGGAGCCGATGGTGGGACTCGAACCCGCGACCTAGCATTTACGAAACGCTTGCTCTACCAACTGAGCTACATCGGCCTGACCTCATTTACAGGGACCATTATATCTCATCAAACGCCAGAAGTCAACCCAGTGCTGAGCAAATCACCCATTTTGGGTGGCTTGATTCGTCTTCTTGGCATCCATGCTATAATCGGTGCGTTCATTCTGCCACGCGGGCAGCCGGTATGGCTGAGCCATGTAACAGGCCCACGTACCCTGTAATGGACTGCTCTTTGTCCTCGCTTGCTTGTTTTCTTTGCTGATGTGAAAGGTTGAGCGGAGCGCGATGGCTACTGAGAATCATTATCTGCTGGGCATCACCGTCGGGGACTATCATCTGGAAGAGATGGTTCGCCAGACCCCGCACGGCCCCTTATTTCTCGCGCGGCATCGCACCACCAACGCCATGTTCCTGCTGCTGGTGCTGGCCCCTGTGGCAGCGGACAATCCCCGCGCGCAGACGCGCATGCTGGGTGTCTTTCAACAGACTGCCTCGCCGCTGCAAGCGTTGCGTCACCCCTACATCATCCCCGTGCTGGAGATGGGGCATCACAACGGCATGCCGTTCCTGCTGTATCCGCATGTTTCCACGCGCACGTTCACCACGCGCCTGGAACAGGCCGGTCCGCTGGATGTCACGACGACGGGACGTTACCTGGATCAACTGGCGGGGGCGCTGGAATATGCCCATGAGCATGCAGTCGTTCACGGTGCGCTGAGCACCGACATGCTCTACCTGCAACTCGACGGCAGGCTGATGGTCGCCGGCCTGGGCGTGCAGCACATCCTGGAAAGAAGCCAGCCCACAAACCTGCGCCAGGTGGCGTATCAGATCGCCGATGTTGCCTCGCCGGAGCAACTGCTGGGGCAAGAGGCAACCATCGCTTCTGATGTCTATGCGATGGGCGCGGTGCTCTATCGGCTGCTCACCGGCCATCCGGTTTACGCGGGCCGCACCGCCGACGAGATTGCCCAACAGACCTTGCATGCGCCGATCCCGCCGCTAAGCCAGCACAGACCGGATCTGCCGCGCGAGCTGGGGGAATTGCTCGCGCAAGCGCTAGCGAAAGCGCCGGAACAGCGCTTCTTGCGCCCCGGCGTGCTGGCGAACGCCTATCATCTGATCATCGATCCGCACAACACGGCACGCATCCCCTTCGTTGAGGGCGCGCCCCTGCCGCGTGCTCAGGCAAATTACGCGCCCGGCTGGCCGGAACCGGAATTTGGCGCGGGCATCTTCCCCAGCGCATCAGCGGGCACGCTGGAACCGCCCTCGATGCCCATCGCGCCACCACCGCCCCCGCCCGCGACACTGTATCCCGCCGGGATACCGTATCCGATGCCGCAGCGAACCAACCGGCTGCGCATCATCATCGGCGGCGTGCTGGCGCTGCTCTTGGTGGGCGGCGCGGGGCTGGCATTCTTGCAGCAACGCCTCACTTCCGGTGGGAGCGCGAGCGGCCAGGTGCGCTTCTTTGACGCGCAGGGGGGAGCCTCGAATGGTTTGAGCATCAGCATCACCGGCCTGGCCGCGCCCCCCGCCGGCATGCACTATCAAGCGTGGCTCATCGATCCGCTCAACGAGCGCGTGCTGGCCCTCGGCGCGCTGCAAGCACAAAGCCGCGCTTATGCCCTCACCTACACTGGCCCGAACGTCAATCTGCTGGGGGCAGGCAGCCAGGTGGAGATCACGCAGGAAGAAGGCGCGCCCCCCGCGCCGCTCGGCAAAGTGGTGCTGGTGGGCAGCTTCCCGCCGCTAACCTTCGTGCACATCCGCCACTTGTTGTTGAGCTTCCCGACGACGCCGGGAAAAATCGGCCTGCTGAGCGGCGTGCTCAGCCAGACACACCTGCTCAGCCAGCAGGCGCATCAGCTTGCAGCAAGCGGCGCGGATGCGGCAACGCGCAACCGGTGCCTCATGGCCAATATGCTTGCCATTCTCGAAGGCGCAAAGGGAGCCAATGTGCAAGCCCTGCCCGCCGCGTGCCAATCATTCGCCATCACTGCCGGCGATGGGTTTGGGTTGTTGCCATCCCCCGCGACGCCGGGCAGCGCCGATTATAGCACGGCGACGGGCTATATCGCCGAAGCCTCGGCGCATGCTACGCTCGCCATCCAGCAGCCCGACGCGACGCGCCCCATGAAAAATCATGCGTCGCGGGTCATTGTTGCATTGGGCAATATCAAAGGCTGGGCGACCACGCTTGACGGCGCGCTGGTCCAGGCGCTCGCGCATCCCACCGACGCCGCGCAGCTCGCCACCATTGTCACGCTGGCTGACGAAACCTACGCCGGTCAGGCGAGCGGGACCACCACGACGGTTCCAAGTCCTGCGGCTGGCGGCGCGCAGTTTGCCTATGCCGAGGGACAACAGATGGCCGACTTGCCGCTGGCTGCCCCGGCGCGTTAGGCAAGAAATTCGTGCACGCTCACGGCACGGTCATGATTCCCATGAGGACCTTCAAGGCGATGATGCGATGCAGGGATTGCATCAAGCGCGCCTGAGAGATGCGACCGGTGGCGACGGCATGCGTCAGCGCCGCCACAGTCATGGCCACGCTGTTTTGCGCGTAGGGTCCTTCGATCATATCGTCGCCGGCCAAGATGACGCGCACCGCCGCTTCGCCCTGCGCCTTCGCCTGATCGCTATATCCCTGCCCGCGCATGTATTGCAGCAGCCCCGCTGAGTCCAGCGCATCCGTCACCACCACGCCGCCATAGCCATAGTGATCGCGCAACACCTGCGTCACCAGCACCCACGAAAGTGAGGCCGGCGTGTGCGCGTCATAGGCCGGCACCAGCACGTGCGTTACCATGATCAGGCCCGGATGATGCGGCAGCAAACGATTGAAAGCGGCGAAGTCGATGGCCCCCAGTTGGGCGCGCGAATGAGGCACCGTCGGCAAGGTGAAATCGGGATTGCCTGTCGCATCGCCCAGCCCCGGCCAGTGTTTCAGCGTTCCTTCCACCTGATGTTGTTGCAGCCCGTCGAGAAACGCGCCCGCATATGTGCCTACCTTTTCCGGCGTGCCACCAAACGTGCGGCTGGGATCGATGGCATTGGTGTTATGCACGTCCGCCAGGGGCGCGAAATCGACGTTCAGCCCCAGCGCGTGCATGCGCCCTGCGTCGGTGGCCGCCTGCTGATAGGCGCGGGAAGGCTGGCCCGTCGCGGCCAATTGCGCCGGTGAGGGCGTGGCTCCGTAATAGGGACGCAACCGATCTACCGCGCCGCCCTCTTCATCGGTGGCGATCAGCATCGGCGCATAGGCGTGTGCTTGGAGTGCCGCCGTCAGCCGCTTCAGCCCCGCCGCCGTCGGGGGATGCGTGCCATTCCACTGCGTGAAGATGACCGCGTTATCAATATGCCACTGTTGCAGGTCTTGGTTCAGCGCGGACGTATAACCATCCGCCGAAACCGCGATCATCAACAGTTGCCCCACCTGCTGCGACAGCGTGAGATGGTGAATATATGCATCGATCCGCTGCTCCAGCGTCAATTGAGGATGCGCGACGGGCAATATCGTCGCCGCCCTGCCCAAAAAGCCGGCGAGTGCCAGCAGCGCCGCTCCCCACCGCATGAATGGCTGCATCATCCGCCCCCTGTTCCACCGCTATGAACCACGATACTCAGTTACACGCTCCACTGGCGAAAAAAGCTACAGGTTCTGAGATCTCTCATTCTTCAATCAAAAGCAATCCGGCAAACAAGAGCGTTGAACGCATCATACCATTTTGTCCTGATAGCCGGTGAGTGCCGATTTCTTAGCTATGTGCGAACAGATCGAGAAATGCAGAAAGGGGCACCATTCTCACCCGCGATACAATACATAGAGCTTGTGTTTTTTGAGCAGAAAGCGGGCGATAGCATGATCGATGAGCAGCAGATTCAGCAAGCGGCAGCATATGTGAAAGCCGCGCAACTGGTGGTAGTGCTGACGGGGGCGGGCGTCTCGAAGGAAAGCGGCGTGCCGACCTTTCGCGACGCGCTGGATGGCCTGTGGGCGCAGTACGATCCGCAGCAGTTGGCCACGCCCCAGGCGTTTCGCCGCAATCCGAAACTGGTGTGGGACTGGTATGAGCACCGGCGCAAGCAGTTGAGTGCCGTCGCGCCGAATGCAGGGCATATCGCCATCGCGGAGTTAGAGCAGTTTGTGCCTCAAGTCGTGGTGGTGACACAGAATATCGACGGGTTGCATCAGCGCGCCGGCAGCACGGATGTGATTCTCTTGCATGGTGACATCCAGCACCATCGCTGCTTTGCCGGGTGCCAGGGCAACCCGACCTACATCGACATCGATGCCTTCGCATGGGACCGCGACGACGGTCCGCCGCCTTGCCCTCACTGTGGCGCGTGGGTGCGGCCCGATGTCGTCTGGTTCGGCGAGACGCTGCCCCTCGGCGCGTTCGCCCGCGCCGAGGATCTCTGCCGCAAAGCGCAGGTGATGCTGGTGGTCGGCACATCAGGCGAAGTGCAACCCGCCGCCTCGCTGCCAGCATTCGCCCGCCGGCACGGCGCGCATATCATCGAGGTGAACCCCAACGTCAGCGCGATCACCCGGCATGCGCGTGTCTTCCTGCAAGGCCCATCCGGCGAGGTGTTGCCGCGCCTCGCCGCCGCCGCACGCCAAGCGAGTTAGCAAGAAGATCTCACCCGGCTGCATGTGCTTTATCGATGAATATATCACTTGCCAACGGGTTCATCGTATCCTGGGTTTGCTGTTCTTTCAGCGAAATCATGTTCCCGCGCCGCGTCGCGTGGCCGGCCCTTCCTGAAAAGGGCAATAGTCTTGATAGCCCAGACGCGCATAGATGTGACGGGCGGGCGTGTTATCGGCGGCGACATTGAGGATGACCGTGTGCGCGCCCATCGCCAGCAGATCGCGCGTCACGGCAGAGGTGACGGCGCTGGCATAGCCCCGCCCTCGCGCATCTGGCCTGGTGAAAATGTTGCCCACCGCGCCGATGCCATAGCGCGTCGTCACGGCGTGCGTTCCCCCCGCTGCCAGCATCACGCCGTCCTCGCGCACCGCGTACCACGGACCGCCGGCAAGTTGTTCCGCCGCGAATTGAATGCCGCCAAACACCCAATACAATGCGCGAAGCGCGGCTGCATCCGCCTGGGTCAGGCGCGCCGGCTGTACCATCCCTGCATAGGGCTGAAATTGCTCTGCTGTGACCGACATGCGCAGCATCGCATGGGCCGTACCTGCGAAGAAATACCACTGCGCCATCACCGGAACCAGCGGCTGTTGCGCCAGCATCACGCCCCGCACCGGCAGATCAGCTGCCGCGAGGATCGCCCCCAACCCGTCAGGCTCCCCCGCCGGAATGAGCGACGTGAACGCCGGATGCCGCACGACAACCAGGCTCGCCGCATCCTCGCCCCGCTGCGCCACCGCCACGCGCGTATATTCCCGGTACGGCGGTTCGAGATCCGCAATGCCATACCCGTTCCAGATGGCATCGCGTGCCAGTGCTGCATAAGCCGTCGCGTCATCGGCATCCAGGTTCAGCGTCCACGTTGTGTCGCTCATGACCATTGCCCCTCCTGATTGGATATCTCAGCACGCCACGCGGCAAGCAGCGCCGCGACGAAGCCGAGCGCGATGGCGACGAAGGCCGGCACAGGATCACCCCTCGCCGCGAGCGCGCCGGCCAGCAGCAGGCTGCCGCCCCGCACCGCTGCCGAGTAGAGATTGGCGAGGGCGAAGACGCGCCCGCGCACCTCGCGGGGGGTGATCTGCGCGCTGGCCGTGCCGGCAATGATGAACGCCAACGCCACCGAACCATCCAGCAGCAGGTTTGCGGCGAAAGCAACGGCGAAGGCCGTGCCGCCGCGCAGGAAACTCGCCCCGATCAATCCCCCCAGCCCCAGCGTCGCGCCCGTGAAGGCCAGTGCCAATGCGCGGGGCCAGGAAGATTTCATCAGCCTGGGGGCCAGCGCGCTGCCCGCTAATCCCCCCATGCCCGCCGCGCCAAAGATCAGGCCCGCCTGCCACGCCGGCAGGTGCAGGCGTTGCTGCGCCAGCACCGCCAGCAGCACAGTGATGGTGCCGGATTCCACATACAACGCGGCTTGCAGGGCGCGCAGCAACCGCTGGGCGCGCGAGGCGAGGATCGCTTGCATCCCTTCGCGCATCTCGCGCCACACGCCGCGCCAACTGATGGGTTGCGTGGCCGGCATCGGCGGCAACTCAGCGCGTACCGCCAGCAACGATGCTGCGCTGGCAACGTAAGACGCCGCGTCCGCGCCCAATGCCAGCGCCGGACCAATGGCCTGAATCAACGCGCCCCCCAGAGCCGGACCGGTGAGCGTGCTGGCAGCATCGGCGGCTTCCAGCGCGGCGGTGGCCCGGCCAAACTGCGCTTCCCCCGTCACATCCGGCAACCATGCCCAATACGCCGCCTGAAAGCCCAGTTGGCCGATGCCTAGCGCCATCACCACCAGTGCCAGCAGCACCAGCGGCGCGGCTCGCCCCATCAGCGCCAGCAACACAACGCTGAAAAGCGCCAGCGCCCGCATGGCATCGCATATGATCAGCACCAACCGTCGGGGAACGCGATCCACCACCAGACCCGCGACCATGCCCAGCGCGATGATTGGCGCATAGCGCGCTGCCGCGATCAGCCCGGCGTCAAAGGCCGAGTGCGTTTGCGTCAAAATCAACCAGGGCAGCGCCAGATCCGTCACGCGGTCGCCGAAGATCGACGCCGTTTGCCCGGCCCAGATGCGCCGGAAATTCCCATCGCGCCACAGGGGAGACATGCTCTTTCCTCAAAAAACGAAGGACGGGAACGCGAAGATCGCGAAGATTAGGAAGTACACGAAGAAAATGAAGGGTCTTGAAGAAATATCAGAGAAGAACGGGTCACATCGTTCTTAACGGCTCTTCAAAAAAATCTTCGTGTCCTTCTTATTCGTATCCTTCGCGTTCCCGTCTCTCTATCTTGGCATATGCGTGATCGCGGCGACCGCGATGGCGAGGGCGAAGACGACGCCGAATTGAAAATGGAGTTGCGCGGTCGCCTTGATGCCGCGCACAAAGGCCATGCGGTCAGTGGCGCGCAGCACGCCCTGCACGTTGCGCCACGCCAGTGGGAAGGTCAGCCACACCACCAGCGAGAGCAAGGGCAGCAAGCCCACCAGCGCGAAGACCGTCACGGCCACATAGCTGCCAATGAGCAGCACAGCGTGAAATCGCTTGCCGAAATCCTGGCCGAAGCGCACCGGCAGTGTCTTTTTCGCCACCGCCATGTCGTCTTGATAGTCGCGCGTGTTGTTCATGTTGAGGATGGCAACCACCAGAAAGCCGATGGGGATGCTCGCCGCGAAAGCCGGCCACGACCAGCGATGGATCTGCACGAAATACGCGCCCCAGGTCATCAGAAATCCCATCGCCAGGAAGACCATCACATCGCCCAGGCCGCGCGTTGCCAGCTTGAATGGCCGCGCGCTATAGAAATAGGCGATGGCCATGCCCGCCAGACCAAAGAGGATGATGGCCGGCCCCACCAGCGCGATCAGGCTCAGCCCGCAAGCCACCGCCAGCGCGAATGAGGCGATGCCCCCGCCCAGCACTTGCCCCGCGCTCATCTCGTTGCGAAAGATCACGGTGCTGGCCCCCAGCGATTCGGCGTGGTCCAGCCCATAACGCCAGTCGTAATATTCGTTGAAGAAATTGGCCCCCGTCTGCAAGAACAGGCCCCCCAGCAACGTCACGATGAAGGTGAGCGGGTGAAACACGCCATCGCGCGCCGCCACCGCTGTCCCCACCAGCACCGGGCTGACCGCCGCCGTCAGGGTGAAAGGGCGCGCTGTCTTGATCCACACGCCCAATGAAGGGTGCGGTCGTGCCACCGCCGAAGATTGTGTCATAGCGAAAAATCGCTCCTTGCACGGATCAAATCAGAAGAAACCTTTTCTATTGTGACGGATTCTGAGGGGGCCGTGCAAGGAAGATTCACGACGCCATGCGCCGGCGTCGTCGTCGCCGCAGCAGCGCGGCGCTGGTGGGCACGCTGAGCGCGGCCAGCGCAACGGGGGCCAGCGGTGCCAGCCGGCGCAGGGTCGCGGGCGTGACGAGGCCCTGTGCGGCTGCCGGCATTGCCGGGTCATCAGCCGGCGTGAAGACGCCCGGATGGTCCGCGATGGGGGGCCAGATAGGTGCCTGCAAGAAGGCGAGGAGCAATTCATTGAAGCGGCGCGGATCTTCCAGTTGCGGGCGATGGAAGCATTGGGGTAGCACTTCCAGATGTGCGCTGGGAATGAGATCGCGGGCCAGGTAGCCATGCGCGACGGGAATGGTGGCATCACGCGCACCCCAGATGAGCAGCACCGGCATCGTTAATTCCGCGAGCAATGGCACGGCGCTGACGCGCTGGCCGTCCAGCCCGCTGCACCCGCGCAACATCAGCAGAAACGCCTGGCGCGTCTCGCGCGAGCGGAAGCGGTCGAGCATGGTGGGGGTATTCATGTCAAATTCCTGCGCCAAACGGCGCATGCGGCGCAATTCCAGCCGGCGGCTCATCTGCGGAACGCGCAGGCGCGGATCGGCCAGCATGCCGATGATGCCCTCTGCGCCGGGCAGCGTGCTGATGCGCAGCAGCCAATGCATGTCGCGCCCCATCCCGCCGCTTGCCACCAGCACCAGCCGTTCGATGCGCCCTGGATGCTGGTGGTGGAACTGCATCGCCAGCCCCCCGCCCATCGAATGTCCGACCACATGGGCGCGTTGCACCCCGACAGCATCCATGAAGCCGGCGATGTAGGAAGCCATCGCTTCCAGGCTGTAATCGACCCCCACCTTGTCGGATTCGCCGCAGCCGAACATATCCGGCGCGAAGACGGTGTAATGCGGCAGCAGCGCGGGCAGCGTGTGCCGCCAGGAGAAACTGTTGGCTCCCAGCCCATGCAGCAGCACCACCGGCGGGCCGAATCCCCCCGTGACATAGCTCATGCGGTGACCGGCGACGATGACGGTGTTGCGCGTCAGCCCCTTGCCTGGTGGGGGCCAACTGGCCGCCTCTGGGCTGGAGTCCCCGCTGGAGATGAATGCTTCTGCCATAGTGCTTTCCCCCTCTGCGCCAGATCCACCGGGCGTTTCCGTCCGCCCGGCATACCGAGACTCTACCATAAGTATACGGCAAAAACGCTGTACCGTAACTGTTTCATTTCAAAATAGTATAACCGGCTACAGCCGTCTTGGCAACGTGCATTGCCAACAGTCCCAGCCGTTCGCGTCGCGCTCATATGATATGCTGTTGCACAGAATCATTCACGCGCTCAGGGGAATTCAGGCATCCGTCCGGGGGGAGGGTCATATTCCTTATGGTTGGTCATATCATCGGCGCGATTGTCGCCGCCGTCATCATGCTCGCCGGATTATATAGCATCTTGCGCAATGTCGTCCTCTTTCTGGCTGACCAGTTGCGCGGGCATCCCGGCACCTGGTGGGTGGATCGCCCCTATCTGTTTCGCGCCATCGCCTGGACAGCCACCCTCTTTTGGCTGTATGGTCCCGCGTTTGAGTCCACCGCGCTCGGCTTTCAGGAAAATCAGCAGCGCATCAGCGTGTTTGTGCTGTATATGATCGCCGCCGCGTCGTTTCTGTGGGTGCTGCGCGTCGGCTTTATCAACAGCGTTCCGGCGGCAATCAAGCCGATCCGCACACGCAAAGCGGGGATCATGAGCTGGAACGCCATCGCGGCGACAACGTATGTGGTGCAACTGGTGCTCGCCGCCGGCATCGGCGCGGTCTTCGCGTTTGTTGAGGGAACGGGCCAGCCCTGGTGGATGACGGTGCTGACACGGGTGGGCGTGCTGGTGTTGCTGGTGGCCTCCGCGCTCGTCAGCCTGTGGCGCACGTCCTACATCGCCGGGCCGGAACCGCACACCTTCCGCCAGCGCATCGATCATGTCATTGGCGGGCCGGAAGGGTGGCATCCCATCACAAACAATACCTCTGCCGGGGCAGCGGTCACCGGGGAAAACGCCGCCCAGGCAGTCCCCGAAACGTCCGCCGGCGATGCCACACCCTCATGACACGCGCCTGGCCCCCGCGCCGCATCCTGATCGCTCCCCAGGCATTCAAGGGCAGTCTGAACGCGACGGATGTTGCCACAGCGATCGCCGCCGGGCTGCGATCCGGCTGGCCCTGGCCTGATCTGCCGGAGATCATCTTGCGCCCGCTGGCGGATGGCGGCGAAGGGACGTTGCACGCTTTGCTGGCGGCGTTCGGCGGCGGCTCGCTCATTCCCGTCGAGGTCGCCGGACCGCTGCCGGGTCAGCGCGTGGTTGCCGCGCTCGGCTGGCTGGAAGACGCGCATCCCACCGCCGTCATCGAGATGGCTCAGGCGGCGGGGTGGGCGCTGGTTTCCCCCCAGCAGCGCGATCCCCTGCGCGCCACAACCTATGGCGTGGGGGAATTGCTGCGCGTGGCGCTGGAGCGCGGTGCGCGTCGCATCTTCATCGGGCTGGGGGGCAGCGCCACGAATGACGGCGGCGCGGGCATGGCGCAAGCCCTCGGCGCGCGGCTGCTGGATGCTGACAACGCGGACTTGCCCCCCGGCGGCGCGGCGCTGGCACGCCTTGCCCGCATCGACATCAACGCGCTGGACGCTCGCTTGCATCAGGTGGAAATCATCGCCCTCACCGACGTGGTGAATCCCCTCTGCGGAACGGATGGGGCGAGCGCGGTGTATGGCCCGCAGAAAGGCGCAACCCCTGCCCAGGTGGCGCTGCTGGACGCCGCCCTGGCGCGTTATGCCGCCGTCATCGCCCGCGATCTGGGGCGCGCAGTCGCGGATCTTCCCGGCGCGGGCGCGGCGGGCGGCCTGGGCGCGGGATTGCTCGCCTTCACCCATGCGCGCCTCGTTCCCGGCGCGGATGCCATCCTGGACGCCACCAGCATCGACGCAGAACTAGAGCGGGCCGATCTGGTCATCACCGGTGAGGGCCGCATCGACGCGCAGAGCATCGCCGGCAAGTTGACCGGCACCCTCGCCCGGCGAGCGCAGGGGCGCAGCGTCCCCGTCATCTGCGTTGCCGGGGGGGTTGCAGATGGCTACGAACAATCGTATGATCAAGGTATCACTGCCGTCATTGTCGCGGCGGACGGCCCACGTCCCCTGGCTGAGGCCATGACCCACGCAGCGGAATTGATCCGCGATGCCGTCTCGCGCGCCATAAGGTTATGGGTGATGCACCCATAGGGAGCGTGAGGTATCGCGCCCGGCCAGCCGTGCCCGTCATGGCACGGGAACCTTGCCCATTCAATGTGCATTCGTGATGTTTGGAGATTTTCCGTTGTATTATCAGGATGCCTGGCGCATGCAGCGCGCCGCACAACGCCCCATTGCCGATCAGGTTGGCCGCGCCTATGGGATAATGGCGGGGGCGCTTTCGCTGGTGCAGGTCTTCGTCTCGAATTCCACCGCCGCGAATTATCAGGGGCCGCTGATCGCCCTGCAACATATCAATGACACCTATGCTGGCGCGGTGCCGCTGGAAACCGTTCTGCCCCCAGTGCTGGTGGGCGCGCTGAGCACCATCATCTTCGGCATCTTCAATCTCGTGATCGTCTACCTCGCCGCGCTACGTGCCGCGCACGCCACGCGCGATGCCGCCCTGGGCCGGCGCGCCGCCATCACCACCGCCCTGCTCGGCGTGCTGGCGTGGGCGATCTTCAGCCTTCTGGGCGCGTTCATCGGCGGCAACGACGGCTTTGTCCTGGTGGTTGATCCATTCAGTTCGACCCCAGCCCTCAGCCAGATGATCGGCATCGCTGCCATCGCTGCTGTGCGTGCCCTCATCCTCGGCGCGCTGTCGCTGCTGCCGGCATGGTTCCTGGGTGCCATCGCCGCCCAGGTCGGCAAAGATAAAGCATAGGGGCGATCCCTACGGTTTCAGCACCACCTTCACGCTGCCCCCAGGTCCTAGCCGATTTCCGCCCCCTGGCGTGGTCATGATATGATAAGAAACGACTATTTCACAGCATTGCCAACCAAC
>JAJPKG010000144.1 GCA_021323815.1 Pseudomonadota bacterium | reverse complement strand
CCGGCATGTCGCCGCGTCCGGCGCGGCCCGCCACCTGGGTCAGCACCTGAAAGGCGCGCTCAGGGGCGCGATAGTCGGGAAGAGAGAGGACGACATCGGCGGCGATGATGCCCACCAGCGTCACCCCCGGCACGTCCAGCCCTTTGGCGATCATCTGCGTGCCGATGAGGATGTCGATCTCGCGTTCGGCCAGGGCGCGGGCGAAGCGTTCGTGGTCGGTGTAACCGCGCACAGTGTCGGCATCCCAGCGCAGCACGCGCGCCTGGGGGAAGCGCTCGCGCACCGTCGCCTCCACGCGCTCCGTTCCCACCCCAAAAAAGCGGATGCCCGTGCTGCCGCAGCGAAAACACGTGCGCGGCGGCGTCTCGCGCCAGTTGCAATAATGGCAAACCAGCTTCGCCTGGCCGTGATGATGCGTCAGCGGCACGTCGCAGCGCCCGCAGCGCACCACGTTGCCGCAATCGCGGCACAGCACGCACGTTGCCGACCCGCGCCGGTTCAGGAAGAGGATCGCCTGCTCGCCCCGTGCCAGCGTGGACGCTAATTCTGCCAGCAGCGCGCGGCTGAGGATGCTGCCATGCCCGGCGTGCAATTCCTCGCGCAGATCCACCACGCTGACCTGGGGCAAGGGGTGGGGATTTGGTCGTTCCAGCAACTCCACCAGCGCGAACTCGCCCGTTTGGGCGCGGTGCGCGCTCTCGGTGGCAGGCGTGGCGCTGCCCAGCACCACCGCTGCACCCGTCAGCCGCGCCAGGGCGAGGGCGACCTCGCGGGCGTGATAGGTCGGCGGGCGATTATCCTCTTTATACGAGCCGTCGTGCTCTTCGTCCAGGATGATCAGGCCGAGATCCGGCACAGGCGCGAAGACGGCGGAACGCGAGCCGATGACGATATCAACCTCGCCGGCGCGGATGCGCCGCCACTCGCGCTGGCGATCCGCTGGGCGCAAGGCGCTGTGCAGCAGGGCCACGCGACCGGGAAAGCGCGCGGCGAACCGGCTGACCGTCTGCGGCGTCAGCGCGATCTCCGGCACCAGCACCATGCCCCGTCGCCCGCGCTCAATGGCTGCCGCTAGTGCTTGCAGGTACACCTCTGTTTTGCCGCTGCCGGTGATGCCGTGCAGCAAGATAGGCCGGGCGGCAAGCTGCGTCTCTTCTTCCGCCGCGCCGTCGCGCTCGTCTCGCGCGGCGATCTCGGTGGCGGCATCCAACGCGGCCACGATGCGTTCCATCGCCTTGCGCTGAGCGGGGGTGAGCGCCAGCGGCGATTCGCCCGCCAGTAATGCTGTGGGCGTCTCAGGCTCCGCCGTCATCTCTTCCACCAGCCCAGCCTCAATGGCGATGCGCAACGCGGCAGGGGTGGCGCGGGTCAGGCGCAACACCTCGCGTCGCGGACGCAATCTTTCCGGCGTGGAGCTGAGCAGATCGATGATGGCGAGCGCGGCGCGCAGGCGCACCAGTTCGCGTGATGCCAGGGGAAGCGGCGGCGGAGACGGTTCGCTCCCAGCGGTGGCGATGCGCTGCAACAGCGCCCCACGACTGCGCCTGCTGCGCGCCGTGCCCGCGCTGGAAGCTCGCCGGGATGGAAGCATGGGCGCTGTTGCCGTCGCGTTCATGCGCGCCAGTGTTTCCGCACGCCACGCCGCGACTGTTTCCTCATCCGCAACCAATCGCAAGACGATCTGCGGCTGTGGGGAACGCGCCGAGCGTGCATGCGTCACGCGAGCGAGCGCGCCACGCTCTTCCAGCGCGGCGATGAGCGCCCCCGCTCGCTTTGCTCCCAGCGCCCGACGCACAGTCGCTTCGTTCGCCCGGCCATCTGAGCCGAGCAGTCCCAGCAGGGCGCGCGTCTGTTCATCATCCGCGTTAGCCGCTGGCGGCGCGGCATCCGCAAGGGCAGCCGCCGCAACCAGATCGATCTGTTGCCGGCCCGTCATGCCGGGGGCCAGCAGCCGCGCCGCGTCGATCAGCCCGCATACGTAATAGCTCGCCAGCCACTCGGCCAGTGCCCGCCGCGTCGCATCCAACAGGGGAATGGGGTCAACGATCTCGCGGATGAAGCGGAGATCATGCCCCTCCTCTCTCGCTTTGCTGGGGGGGGGATCGGAGGGTGGGGTGATCTCCCACACAACCCCACTGGCCAGCCGGTTGCCAAAAGGGACCAGCACCAACTGACCGGGCTGAAGGGAAGGTTGCATCTCATCCGGCACGGCATAGACGAAAAACGGCGCGTGGCGATGTTCGCCCCACGCCGCCCCTTGCAGCACCAAGACCTGTGCCTGCATTGCGTCCTACTTCGCCCGTCGCGGCAAAAACTTCGCCAGTTCTCGGCGTTTTTGATAGGCCACCATATGGCCTGGATAGTGCCGCACAAAGTAATAGATCCAATATGCCACCAGACCCAGGCCCCACAGCACCCAGGCCACGTGCCAGATGCGCCACGCGAAGAACGAGGTGGTGAACGCCCAGCGGAAAAAGAGCACCACAGCGCCGGTAACCGCCCAGGGCCACAGTTGCGCCATCATGCGATCCAGAATATATTTCCAGACGCCGTGATCTTTCAGACCGGGAATCTTGCGGCGGCCTTCAACGTGGTAATAGAACGGCAGCAAAATGCCTAATGCGACAAGAATGAGCCACGGCGTGAAATTCAGCGGCGTGGGGCCGCTGAGTCCCGCGTTCGCTCCTTCAGTTGCGGGGTCCGTGAACAGCCAGCTAAAGAGATTACCCATGGGAATCCTCCATGCGGTGGCAGCGCCGGAAAAGATGGTGTCGCCACACACGCGCAGTGATGCGATCTTTCCCTCATCATAGCAGAAGCCTCTGCATTGGTCAAATGCATGGGACTCTGCAAGGGCGCGATCAATGGCGTCTTATCCTCGCATCGCGCCCTCATTTCTCCCTCTATAGGGAGTGGTTCAACGTACCACCAGCGCGAAGCGGAAATAGATCTCGATGGGCGAGCACAATTTGCCTTTGGCGCACGTCGGCTGGCGCACAAACGCCAGCACGTTTTGTCCCGCGCCGTTGACTTTGAAATTCCACACGCACGCCTGATGGGCGGCATCATAATAGCCGGCGGGAGAAAGCAATTGCAACCCTGTCAAAGGTGCCGTCTGATAGGTCCAGTGAAATTGGCTGCTGGATGGCAGGTTGACGCTGACGATATCGCCCACGTTTGCCTGAGTGGTGCGGTTCCCGTCCGCTTCCTGGATGGTTTCATTGGGGGCCGGCGGATTGGCAGGCGCAGCAGCGCTGGAAGGGCAGCCCGTCACCGCCTGCGAGGGTGTTCCGGCGGCGCTGGAATGAGGATGTGTGGGAAGAGAGATGCCGAGGAAGATACCCGCCGCGAGCACCAGCATCACAGCGCCGGTGAGTGCGATGCGCCAGCCATGCCTGGCGGGTGTAGAAGTCGCGGGGGAAGGTGTGAGCGGGTCCATGATTGCCTCTCGAAAGAAGTATACCTGACTGTTCCGTCAGCGTGACGATGCATGCTGTCAGGACGAGTATAACCCAGGATGGCCCGTGCCTACACCATTTCCCCCGCGACTGTGAAGAATCACCTTTAGCCGGCATTGATGCGTTTGCGCGTGGCAATGCCACCCTTGCGCCCGGCTGCACGCGCCTCTTCGCTGGTCCACTCATGAGCCGTTCCGCTGGCGTGCGCCGCCCTGCCACCCTTGCTGGCGATCTGGCGTTGTTTCTCGCGATCCATCGAAGCGAACCCGCGTCCACGACCTTTGGTCTCGTTCATTACGTATCTTTCCTTCCGTTGTTCGTGAGATAGCCGACAATCGTCAAGCGCCCTGCCGGCAGGGCGTTTGAGTGCTCTGCCGCAATATTCATACCGAAATCTTCTGTGTTCGGATGAATCTCATGAATATCACGGCCCACACGGCAGAGGCGTTTCAGATCGATCAGCTGCGATCCTGACAAGGACCGGAACCCGCCGCAAGCCGCCATCCCTTCAGGGTGTGCGGATAGGCGGGTTTCTCGGAGGACGCCCGCCCTTGCGTTCCACATCCATCGATGGTACCATCCGTGCAGGGAACAGAAAGACGTGCAAGAGCCAGTCACCTTGCTCT
>JAJPKG010000337.1 GCA_021323815.1 Pseudomonadota bacterium | reverse complement strand
CAAATTGCCCTCCAAACCTCTTGACACAGGGTTCTCGCATCAGTATACTTTCTCGTAACCGGTTGCGTGAACGGTCACGCAGTTGGGCTTACTGATTCCGGTTGCTCCATCACGAGCACCACCTGTCGTTCGCGGCGAAGCGAGCACGAGGGCATCAATGGCCGATAAACTCACCATCGTGGATATCGCGCGGCTGGCCGGCGTTTCTAAGGCGACTGTCTCGCGCGTCATCAACCAAAAACCCGATGTCGATCCTGAGACGCGCGAGCGCATCTTGCGCATCATGGCCGAGGCGGGCTTCGTTCCCAGCCTCACCGCCACCAGCTTGGCCGGGCGCAGTCGGCTCATCGGCGTCCTGGTGCCATCGCTCACCTGGCCGTTCATCGGCGAGATCATGCGCGGCGTGGCCGAAATGATCTCCTCATCGTCCTATGAACTCGTGCTCTATTGCATCGCCCACCCGCAAGACCGCGCCACCATCTTCGAGCGCATCCTGGAAACACGGCTCACTTCCGGTTTGCTGGCCATTTTGCCCGGCGAACTGACCAATCACCTCAACACGCTCTATGACCAGGGCTTCCCCGTTGCCATGATCGACGACCAGGGGCATCCGACGAATGTCCCCTGGATCGGTGCCGATAATCAACAGGGGGCCTATGAGGCGACGCGCCATCTGATTCACTTGGGGCATCGCCGCATCGGCTTCATCTTTGGTCCACAGCGCTATCAGTGTTCTCTTGAGCGTTATGAGGGGTACATGCAGGCCATGCGCGAAGCGGGCTTGCCCGTTGAAGCTGAACTGGCCTTGCAGGGTGATTTCGAGGTCGAAAGCGGGCGCGCTTGCGGCGTGCAGTTCCTTGACATGGCAGAGCCACCAACCGCGATCTTTGCCAGCAACGATCAGATGGCCTATGGCGTGCTGGATGCCGCCGAAGCACGCGGCGTGCAGGTCCCTCACGATCTCGCCGTTGTCGGCTTCGATGACATCCCGTTGCCCATTCCCTGGCGGCCACCGCTCACCACCGTGCGCCAGCCGTTTTACGAGATGGGCCAGCGCGGCCTCGATCATCTGCTGGCGATGATCACCGCCGGCAACCGCCGGCAAGTGGCTTCGCCCATCCTGCCGGCCAGCAGATCTTTTGAAGCGGATGCGCCGGTGCGCATCCAGTTGCCCACCCAACTGATTGTGCGGGAATCGTGCGGGGCAGCGTTGACGGAATCCGCTTCCGCGCGTCACCGATAAATCCAGTCTCGTGCTCATTTTGCAATCTTCGCGTACTCGTGCGCGTGCCCGGTACCAGGCACGCCTGGGATGGCTGTTCCCTTTTTCGCAGGAGGTGTGCATGGTCTAACCCGCCCGGCAGCAGGTCTGAACCCCTCACACTGCACGTGAGGCGCGCGTTGCGCTCGCTCGTTTTTCTCGTGGCTCCCGGCCATGAGACCGGGAGAGAATCGAAACAAACAAACGTGGCACCAACCATCGGTCGTCGTGACTCATTGTGGATCACTGGTGATCCATCCATCTGCGGTCAGGAGGCTTTTTGTGCAACACACACCACGCCGCACCATCGCATCCATCGGTTCAGTCGTTGTCGTCGCCCTCTCCCTGTTTCTCGCCGCCTGTGGTGGCGGTGGCAGCGGCTCGTCTTCCGGCGGCGTCGTCAATCTGACGTTCTGGAGCTTCAACCAGCAAATCACGGAACAGGCGGACAAATTCAACGCGACGCACCCGAACATCCACGTGACGGCGATCAAGCAGCCTTCCGGGTTTGGCCAATATTACCCCAAAGTGCTTGCCGCCATCAAAGCTGGCGACGCGCCAGATGTCGCGCTGATTGAATATCAGTATGTGCCGACCTTCGTCTCGAAAGGCGCGCTCGTCGATCTCACGCCCTATGGGGCCAATGACGTGAAGTCGCAGTTCGATCCTGGTGCCTGGGCGTTGGAATCGATCAACGGCGCTTTCTATGGTTATCCGCAAGATACCGGCCCCGAAGGTCTGTTCTACAACGCCGCCATCTTCAAAAAAGCCGGCATCACCTCGCCGCCAAAAACCTGGGACGAATACGCGGCTGATGCCAAAAAGATCCACGCGCTGGGCAAAAATGTTTACATCTCTGCCTTCAGCGCCACCAACACCGGCTGGTATCAAGCATTAAATTGGCAAGCAGGTGCCAATTGGTTCAGCACCAACGGCAATAGTTGGGTCATCGATGTCAACAGTGCCAAGTCGCAGCAGGTGGCCGCCTTCTGGGACAACCTGATCAGCCAGGGTCTGGTTGACACCAATTCTGCCGATGGCGACTTCCAGCCGGGCTGGAACAACGCACTGGATCATGGTACCATTGCCTCGTGGATCTCCGCCGTGTGGGGCCAGGGCGTGATCAAAGGCAACGCGGCAGACACCAAAGGCCAGTGGGCTGTCGCGCCATTGCCTCAGTGGACGGCTGGCAATAAAGACACCGGCGCATGGGGTGGTTCGGGCATCTCGGTCATCACCGGCACCAAGCACCCCAAAGAGGCTGCCGAGTTTGCGCAGTGGTACCTGACCAACCCCGACAGCCTGAAGATTGGCGTCAACGAGATCGGCTGGTATCCGAGCAACCTGCAAGCGCGCCAGACCGCCCTCACCACACCGGATCCGTTCTTCGCCGGCAGCCAGTCGGGTGGACAGATCGTGGATCAGGTCTTCGCCAATGAGAACCTGCTCTCTGGCTGGGCCTTCCCGCCGGATCTTGACGCGGTGACAAACTTCCAGGGCAATGACTTCAATACGGCCATTACCAACCACCTGTCGCTGGCCAGCCAGCTGCCGGCCATTCAGAACCAGATCATCAATGATCTGACCAGTCAGGGCATCTCTGCCACTGCCGGCAGCTAAGCGTGCTATTCCTATTCCCTCGCTTCTCGCGGAAGGCTCGTGCCTTCCGCGAGAGAGCAGCGCAGACTCAGATTTCACCCTTCCACGGACTTTCACCAGACTGACGAGAGGAACCAAGCACGATGGCTACCAAGACCGAACTTGTAGCTGCATCCCCACCGGCGGGAGTTGTGACATCGCGTGCAGCCAAGCCTCGACCGCGGATATCATTGTCGTTTTCCTGGCTGTGGCCGTATCTTTTCTTGTTACCGTTCCTGATCGTCTTCGTCGCGTTTTTCGTGGCCCCTTTCGCCTATACCGTCATCCAAAGCTTTTATGCTGAAAAGCATTTTGGCGGCCTGGGGCTTACCCCGCCGAAGGTTGTGTGGGTTGGCTTCGACAATTATAAGCAAGCACTAAGCAATCCCGATTTGTGGGATGGCTTCAAACGGGTCATTCTCTTCGGCCTCATCCAGATCCCCATCATGATGGGGCTGGCCTTAGTCTTCGCGCTGTTGATGGACTCAGCAGTGACACGTTTCCGGCGCTTCTTCCGCCTGAGCGCGTTCATCCCCTATGCCGTGCCTGGCGTGGTCGCCGCCATTCTGTGGGGCTTCTTTTACACGCCCACCATCAGCCCCATCGCTCAGATCTTTCGCAGCCTGAACTTGAATCCACCTGATTTCCTGGGCGCTTCCACCGTCCTCGCGTCCATCGGCAACATTTCCACCTGGGAATTCATGGGCTATAACATGCTGATCTTCTTCGCCGCCATGCAGGCTATTCCGCAAGAACTGTATGAATCAGCTCGCATCGACGGCCTGACTGAGGTCGGCATCGCGCGCTACATCAAGGTGCCTATGATCTCGCCGGCCTTGCGCCTGGGCTTGCTCTTTTCGCTGATCGGCACGCTTCAGCTGTTCAATGAGCCGGAGGTGCTCAAAGGGTTGACAGGTGCCATCACGCCGACATTTACCCCCAACATCTATGCCTATAACATCGGCATCATTCAGAATAATTATTATCTTGGTGGTGCCATTGCCGCCATCATGGGGGTAATCACCTTCGTGTTTTCCTTCGCCTTTATGCGTCTCACGCAACGCGCTAGCTAAAGGAGGGTGGCAACATGGCTACCATGCCGCTTGATATCGAAGAAGCCGTTCCAGAGCAACCAGAACAGAGCAATGGTGAGCGACGCCAGGTGCTCATCGGCTACAAAGCCTGGGCCGCAAAAAACATCATCGGGCTGGTGTTTCTGGTCACAACGACCGTCTATCTGCTGACGCCGCTCTATTGGTTGTTCATCGCGTCAACGAAGGATAACACCGATCTGTTTGCCTCAAACGGGTTGTGGTTCGCGCACTTCAACCTCTTCCAAAACCTGAGCGAGTTGTTTACGCACCAGGACGGCATTTATGGCCGCTGGCTCCTCAACACCATCCTGTATGCGGTGGTGGGCGGCGCGATCGGCACCCTCATTTCCGTGCTCGGTGGCTATGCCCTGGCAAAATATCGCTTTCCAGGGAAAGGGTTGATCGTTGGTCTGGTACTCGGCGGGGCGCTGGTGCCACCAACGACGCTCGCCATTCCCATCTATCTGCTGGAAAGCAAATATGGCTTTGCCAACACCTATTGGGCAGTGCTGCTGCCCGCCTTTTTGAGTCCGTTCGGCGTCTTTCTGTCGCGCATCTATGCCACCGCTTCGGTCCCAGACGACCTGATTGCGGCGGCGCGGGTGGACGGTGCCAGTGAGTTTCGCATCTTCTGGTCTGTTGCCATGCCCATTTTGATGCCGGGCATGATTACCATCTTTCTGTTCCAGTTTGTCGCCATCTGGAACAACTTCTTCCTGCCCTTGATCGTGCTGAGCGATCCGACTCTTTATCCGGTCAACCTCGGCCTGGCCACCTGGAATTTCGATCCCGCCTCGCATGAGTTGCTCTATAACCTCATCGTCACCGGATCGTTCCTGGCCGTGCTGCCGGTGGTCTTGCTCTTCCTGTTCCTGCAACGCTACTGGCGCGCCGGTCTAACATTTGGCAGCGTCACCGGCTGAGGCTCTACCCTTGATCCTTCCCCATCACCGATGGGGAGGGAGATGATAACACTCATCAATCGACTTTTGCCGGCGCGGGGAGAGGGCGTGCGCACATTCCCCGCGCGTGGTGAGCCGGGCATTCGTTTGCCTGCAAACACACCACATTTCGCCTGATCAGGAGATTGTTGCCATGCAACACCCACATCTTGAAGCATCCTTTCCCGCTGATTTTCTCTGGGGAGCATGCACATCCGCCTATCAGATCGAAGGTGCGGTGCGTGCAGATGGGCGCGGCCCTTCCATCTGGGACCATTTCGCCGCCACGCCGGGAAAGGTCTTTCAGGGCGACACCGGCGAGGTCGCGTGCGATCATTATCACCGCATGAGCGAAGATGTGGAGTTGATGGCACAGCTTGGCCTGAAGGCTTACCGGTTTTCCATCGCGTGGCCGCGCATCCAACCCAACGGTAGCGGTCCGGTGAATGAACCCGGCCTCGATTTCTATCATCGCCTGGTCGATGCTCTCTTGGCCCACGACATCATCCCGCTCGCCACGCTCTACCACTGGGATCTCCCCCTGGCCCTGCATGAGCGCGGTGGCTGGCTGAACCGTGACACCGCCAACCGCTTCGCCGATTATGCGGAGATCATGGGGCGACGGCTGGGCGACCGCGTGCCCTGGTGGATAACGCTCAACGAACCCTGGTGCTCGGCCTTTCTGGGCTATGGCAACGGGTTGCATGCCCCCGGTCTGAAGGACCCGCAGGCCGCGTTCATCGCCGGACATAACCTGTTGCTGGCGCATGGTCTGGGGATGCAGCGGCTGCGCGCGACGGTGCGTCCCGGCACAAACCTGGGCATCGCGCTCAACCTCAACCCTGCCTATCCCATGGATAATGCGCCGGAGACGCTGCGCGCTGTGCAGGAAGTGGACCGCTTCAACAACGGCTGGTTCCTCGACCCCATTTTCAAAGGCGCATATCCCGACCAACTTTTCGCCGATTTCAACGTCGCGCCACCGTTGATTCACGATGGCGACATGGCACTGATCCAGACGCCGCTCGACTTCCTGGGCGTGAATTACTATTCACGCTCGCTCATTCCGCTGCATCAGGGCACCAGCCCGGTCGGCACCAGTTCGGCAACAGTGGTCTCTGAGCATGACGGCAATTTCACGGAGATGGGCTGGGAGATCTACCCGCCCGGCCTCACCGATCTGATGGTGCAACTCGACCGCGACTATCGCCCGCTCAAGATCGTCATCACCGAAAACGGCGCGGCCTTCGCTGATGAGTGGGATGGCGGCGACGGCATCGATGACCATCGCCGCACGGAATATCTGCAAGCACACATTCAGGCGATGGCGTCTGCCCTGATGCAGGGCGTCCCTCTCGCGGGCTATTTCGCCTGGTCGCTGCTCGACAACTTCGAGTGGGCCGAGGGCTAT
>JAJPKG010000486.1 GCA_021323815.1 Pseudomonadota bacterium | reverse complement strand
GCCTGGTTTCGCCTTCTCGCCGGATGACGCTCAGCCCTGGCTGCAAGAACTGGAAGACGCCTTCCCTTACGAAGAGACGCCCGACCAGGCCCGCGCCATCGCCGAGGTGAAAGCCGACATGGAACGGGACCGCCCGATGGATCGCCTGGTGTGTGGCGATGTGGGCTATGGCAAAACCGAGGTCGCTCTGCGCGCCGCCTTCAAGGCCGTGCTGGATCAAAAACAGGTCGCCGTGCTGGTGCCGACCACTGTGCTGGCCCTGCAACACTTCAATACCTTCACCGATCGGCTCAAGGGCTATCCTGTGCGCGTGGAACTGCTCAGCCGCTTCCGCTCAGCAAAAGAGCAAAAGGCCGTGCTGGAAGATCTCGCTTTCGGCAAGGTGGATATCATCATCGGCACGCACCGCTTGCTTTCTGCCGATGTCGTCTTTCACGATCTCGGCTTGCTGATCATCGACGAAGAGCAGCGGTTCGGCGTCATGCACAAAGAGCGCCTGAAGCAACTGCGTACCGAGGTGGACGTGCTCACGCTCACTGCCACGCCCATCCCGCGCACGCTGCACATGGCGTTGGTCAACGTGCGCGACATGAGCGTCATCGAGACGCCGCCGCAAGAGCGCCTGCCCATTCGCACCTTCATCCGCGAGAATGACGACGCACTCATCCGCGAGGCGATTTTGCGCGAGCTGGATCGTGGCGGCCAGGTGTTTTTCGTCCACAACCGCGTGCGCGGCATCCAGCAGATCGCGGCGCACATCGAGGAATTGGTGCCGGAAGCGCGCGTCGCCATCGCGCATGGCCAGATGAACGAAGATCGCCTCGAACACATCATGCTGGACTTCGCCAATGGCACCTATAATGTGTTGGTCTGCACCACCATCATCGAAAACGGCCTGGATATTCCCAACGCCAACACCATCATCGTCAACAACGCCGGCTATTTCGGCCTAGCGCAGCTTTACCAGTTGCGCGGGCGCGTCGGACGCGCATCCCAGCAAGCCTATGCCTATTTCCTCTATCACAAGGGCACCAAGCTTACGCCGCTGGCGGAAAAGCGCCTGCGCGCTATCTTTGAGGCCACCGAGCTTGGCGCGGGCTTCCGCATCGCCATGAAAGATCTCGAGATTCGCGGCGCGGGCGACCTGCTGGGCGAGGAACAATCCGGCTTCATGAACGCTGTCGGCTTCGATCTCTATTCACAACTGCTGGCTGAGGAAGTGGCCGATCTGCAAGGTTCCGGCGAACTCAATCTCTTCAAGCCGGAACCGCCCGTCACCATCGACGTGCCGCTCACCGGCTACATCCCGGATGACTACATCCCCGACCGCACGCTGAAGATCCACTTCTATCAGCGCCTTGCTGCGATCAAAATGACCGATCAGGTCGCCGCGATGGAAGCCGAACTCACTGACCGCTTCGGTCCCGCGCCCGCAGCCGTCCGCAATCTGCTGGATGTGCTGCGCCTGCGCTGCGAGGCCAAAGCACTGGGCTTCGAGTCCGTCGCCCTCAAAAACGACGAGTGGGTCATCAAGGCGCGCCCGCCCATGCTGCCCAACCGTATCGCCGTCTATAAACGCTTCAATGGCAAGGCCCACGTGGAATTCGGCGTTGTCAGCATTCCCAAGCGCCTGCTGCCCGACGATCCCCACGCTGCCCTGGCCGAACTGCGTGCCCTGCTCCCCCTCATCTCCACCCGCGAACGCGAAAGCGTGGGCAGCGGGATATAACATGCCGGCCAGCGAGCGAAACGGATCGGCTCCCAGCCTCTCCGCCGTCGCCTCGGTGTCGAGCAGCGCGGCCACGTGCCGCCCCAGCACCGCCGAAGATCGCAGCGCCTCACCCGTCGCCGGCAGGGTGAATCTCGCCCAGGTCCATCGCCATGATGCCGGTGTGTGTCGTGGGGTGGGGGACGCTCCCGTCGTCAATCGTGATGTGCCAACAGGACCGCTTGGTGGCATGGTGGTAGACCAACTGCACCTGACGGAAGGTCGCAGGGGGCAAGGTTGCCAGATGCTGCGGCAGATCGACCCAGATCGGGCGCATGCCCCCTGGCCAGATGGTTTTCATCATACCTTTGCCCGTTATATCCTTCTTCTGAAAAGATGTTGCAATCATTGTTTGATACACTCACTTGGCTCTAGCAGCCTCGATTGTCGGCCAAAATGTATCACCCCACCAGCATCACTGTCACCGGCACGGCGTTCTGGATGGCGTTGCCGGAAAGCGGCTCAACTTCGGCGTCCGGCACCAGGCGGTTCGCGCTGACGCCAGCATGCTCGCGGGCCACGCGCAGCCGCGCCCCCGGCTGATCGTGGCCCCAGCCGTGCGGCAGGCTCACCACGCCGGGCATGATCGTCTCAGTCACCTGCACTGGCGCGGTTATGCAGCCGGCGGCGGAGGTGATGCGCGCCAATGCGCCATCTGCCAGCCCCAGGTGCGCGGCGTCCTCAGGATGCATCAGCAGCGTGCAAGCGTCTTTGCCTTTCGTCAGCGCGGGCAGATTGTGCATCCACGAGTTGTTGGAGCGCAACTCGCGCCGCCCGATCAGCACGTAAGCATGGCGGGTGCGCTGAAGGCTGGCGCGCAAGCGCGGCACATCCCCCGCGATGGGGTCGGGGGCGAGTTCGACCTTGCCGGAGGGCGTGCGCAGCACGTCGGGGATGCGCGGTTGCAGGGGTCCCAGATCGATGCCGTGCGGCGCGGCTTCCAGCGCGGCCAGTGTCAGCCCGCCGGGGTTCACGCCAAAGGCGTCACCATATGGCCCGGCGCGCAGCATGAAATCCAGCAGGCGTTCGGGGCCGCGCCGGGGCGCGAGGGCCGCCAGCAATTCGTTCACGTCGCGCCCGGCGACGGGAGATCCTTCGGTCGCCACCTCGCGGGAGATCATGTCCGTCGCCACCATGTCATCCAGCGCAGCGATATCAGCGCTCGGCCCCTGCCCAGCGATGATGCCCGCCAGCCGCAGCACAATCTCCCATTCGTCGGGGTGCCCGGCTGGCAATGGGAACGCGGCGCGGGTATAGCGCGCCGTGTTGCGCACCGCCAGTTGGGTGAAAGCCAGATCGTAATGGCTGCGTTCCAGCGGCGAGGGCGGCGGCAAGATGACGTGGGCAAAGCGCGTCGTCTCATTCAGATAGCCGTCGATGCTGACCATGAAATCCAGCGCGCCCAGCGCCTCTTGCAATCTGTCCCCGTTGGGAACGCTGAGAGCGGGATTGCCGGCGATGGTGATGAGGGCGCGCACCTGCCCCTCGCCGGGCGTGAGGATCTCGTCGGCCAGGGTCGCGGCGGGCAACTCGCCGAAGACCTGCGGCAGGTGGCGCACGCGGCTGGTGATCTTGCTGGGGCGCATGCCCTTGCCGCGCCCACCCACGCCCGACGTATTGCGCGATCCCGTCGCCGGACGGGGAAAGAGCGCGCCGCCGGGGCGATCCAGATTGCCGGTGAGGGCGTTCAGCACGTCGATCAGCCAGCTCGCCAGCGTGCCAAATTCCTGGGTGCAGGTGCCGATGCGCCCATAGGCTGCCGCCCGCTCGGCTCCAGCGAAATCGCGCGTCAGGCGGCGAATCTCTTCCGCCGAGATGCCGCACGCCGCCGCGACGATTTCCGGCGCGAAGGGCTGCGCCAGTTCGCGTACGCGCTCCACGCCGTTGAGATAATCCGCCAGGCGTCCTGGCCGCGCCAGATCCTCGGCGAACAGGGTGTGGACCATCGCAAAGAGCAGCAGCGCGTCGGTGCCGGGGCGGATGAAGTGATGTTCGGTGGCTTCTTCCGCCGTGCGCGTGCGGCGCGGATCGATGACGACGACGCGCCCGCCCCGCGCTTTGATCGCCCGCAAGCGCCCACGCATATCCGGCGCGGTCATCAGGCTGCCGTTCGATACCAGCGGGTTCGCCCCCAGGATGAGCAGATAATCGGTGTGGTCAACATCGGGGATGGGGATGCTGAGCATGGTGCCGAACATATAGCCCGCGCTGACCT
>JAJPKG010000330.1 GCA_021323815.1 Pseudomonadota bacterium | reverse complement strand
TCCTTCACCTTGTCATGTGCAGCGTACCATATGTGGGATCTTGTAGCGTGATCATGGATGATGCGCTATAGTGTATGAAGCGCATCATACACAACTCCACCGATGCTGGCGATCAACGGCGATTGCCGCCATTTCTCACCCATCAATATCATAACAAAGCGAGGAAACGACATGGCTACCGCAACGAAGGCGAAACCTGCCAAAGCCGCCAACACCGCTCCGGAGATCGCCTTCACCTTGAAAACGGCGGCGCTGCGCAATCTCTTTGAGATGACGCGCGAGATCGCCGATCTGTGGGCGATTCAAGGGCTGCTGGGCTGGGACCAGCAGACGCAGATGCCGCCGGGCGCGAACGAGGTGCGCAGCGAGCAGATGGCGACGCTGGAAGCGATTGTGCATGCTAAACGCTCGGCACCGGCGCTGGGCAAAGCCATTGCTAAAGCCGAGGCCGCGCTGGAAGCGCACCCAGAGCGCGCCACTGTGGCCGACCGCGCCCTGGTGCGCGAAGCCAGGCGCATGTATGATCAGGCGACGAAGCTGCCGGAGCAGTTCGTGCGCGACTTCACCGTCGCCACCGCCACCGGCTATGACATCTGGCATAAGGCCCGCGAAGCGAATGATTTCGCCGCCTTCGCGCCCATCCTTGAACGCATCGTGGAGTTGGTGCGCCAGCGCTCGCGCTACCTTGATCCCCAGGCAAGCGATCCCTATGCGCCGCTGTTCGATGAATATGAGCCGGGTATGCCGCTGGAGATCGCCGAAAAGGCGCTGGAACAACTGCGCAAGGCCACCGTGCCGCTGCTCAGACGTGTGCGCGCCGCCAAACAAGTCGAGGCTGGCTTTATGGAAGGCACCTTCCCCCATGATGACCAGATCAAGCTCTCGCGCCGCTTTTTGGAGATCATCGGCTATTCCTTCGAGCATGGCCGACTGGATCTGACGGCGCATCCCTTCGAGCAGAGCATCGGCTCGCCCGACGATGTGCGCGTCACCACGCGGGTCCACGAAGATGACGTGGTGAGCTGCCTGATGTCGGTCATGCACGAGTGCGGCCACGCCCATTACGAGCAAGGCATCGATCCCGCGCTGAAACGCACCATCCTCGGCGGGGGCACCAGCAGCGGCATCCACGAGTCGCAGTCGCGCACGTGGGAAAACATCATCGGGCGCAGCGAGGCATTCTGGCAGGCGCATTACGGCGAGATGCAGCGCGCCTTTCCCCGGAATTTCAGCAAGGTGCCGGTGGAAGATTTCGTGCGCGCCATCAATCGCGTCGGGGAAAGTCTCATTCGCGTGGAAGCCGACGAGCTGACCTATAACCTGCACATCATCATCCGCTTCGAGATTGAGCGCGACCTCATCGGCGGTAAGATTCAGGTGCGCGACCTGCCGGAGATCTGGAAGGCGAAATATCGCGACTATCTCGGCGTGACACCGCCCAACGACGCGCTGGGGGTGATGCAAGACGTGCATTGGTCTAGCGGCCTGTTCGGCTATTTTCCCACCTATTCGCTGGGCAACTGCTACGCCGCCCAGTTCGCCGCCGCCATGCGCAAGGCGCACCCCGACACCGACGCGCGGCTGGCGAAAGGCGAAACGGGCTTCATCCGCGAGTGGCAGCGCGAGCACATCCACCGCTGGGGCACTATCTTTCAGGCGGATGAGCTGTGCCGCCGCGTGACGGGCGAGAGCCTGAACCCGAAATATCTCATCGCCTATCTGGAAGAGAAGTTCACGCGGGTCTATGGACTAAAATAGCCAGCGGCCCCCCAACCCCCTCTCCAGCTTTGCTGAGGAGGGGGAAATCTTAGTCACAGAGGGACTGCGCTTTGGAAATCCGCGTTCAAGAAAGGTGCCTGGTTGCGCCACGCGACGGAAGTCAGTGAGCGCGCAGCACAAACGGCAGGGCCAGCGCGGCGACGGCCAGCAACAGCGAGAGCAGCGCCAGCACCATCGACAGTGATTGCCGCCCCTGAATCTCGCGCTGGCTACGTTTGAGCAATCGCTCCAGGTCGGCGCGCAGAGAGAGCAGCTCGTTTTGTGCCGCCACCCGCGCCTGTGCCACGCCGAGATCCACCTCGCCGCGGATCGTCGTCAGGGCGGATTGCGTCTCGGCATGCAAGGTCGCTTGCGCCTCGCGCGCGCTCGTCGCGGCGGCCAGCGCCGTTTCTTTGAGTGCGGCGACATCGCGGCTCACCTGCTCCTGCCAGTCACTCAGCGCCTTTGTCTGCTGCGTGAACGCCTGGCGCGCGGCTTCCATCTGCTCGCTCGCGCCGGCGGCGATGCGGTTGCGCTCGCTTTCCATCAGCGTATGGATCTCGCTGCGCAGGGCGGCCAATTGCTCGCGTTGCGCTTGCTGCAATTGGCTGATGGTGGTGGTGGCTGACTGGCTGAGGGTGGCTAGCTCGTGGCGCACCGCTGCCAGTTCCGCCGGATCGATCCCCGAATTGGCTGCCAGCGTCTCGGTGGCACCGGCCATGAAGGCTTCCCAGCGGGCGCGCTCGTCGCTTTCCGCCGTCGCCAGAATGTCGCGCAGCTCGCGGCGCATGGCGTCCCAACGTTTGTCGAGATCGCCGCTGGCGAGCGATACTGAGGCTTCGGCCATCTCGCGCAGGCCGCTCACCTCGTGGCGCATCTCAGTCAGTGTTTCATCCCACTCGCCCAGTTCGCGCATCTGCTTGCGCAACTGCTCATCCAGATCGTCGCGCCAGCGAGCGGCCTCGCGCTGGTGTTGTTCCAGCACGCTCAGCGCTTCCATCACGCGCGTCTCTGCGGTCTCCACCACCTGGTTCAGCCGGTTGCCGGCGTCGGTGGTGATGGCATCCAGCGCGGCGCGGGCGACGGCTTCCAGATCGTCGAGCCGGGCGGCGAACTCGGCCTCGTGCGACGCGGCAACAGCAGTTGTGCGCGCCGCCTGGCTCTGCGCCACCGCATCGACATCGGGCAGCACGTCGTTTTCCTGCACAACATCTGCACGGTAAGGGTGCGTGCTTGCGTTTACATCCAGGGTCATGATGAGTCCTTCCTTGCAACTGCACATCCTTGATCGGGAATCGCCCGCTCTCAGTGGCGATCACCCGGCAGGTATCTTGTTTTCAGTATACCGGCACCGCAAAAACACGGGCATGCCACCAGGCATCTATCCGCTCTTCTCACCCAAAACGGCTATGGATCGGCGGCTGAGCTTGCGCGCTTTTGCAGCGCGGTTCATACTGTCAATGCGCAAAAGCACACTATACGGCCTGTAAACAACGCCGTCCTGAAATCGTCTGAGTACTGAGAATGGGAAAATGGACGATTTCTTGCAGGGGTGAGGGCGATGGCATATTCACATACAACGCGCGATGCCTGCGCTTCCATACACTCCACTTCATGCGCGAGGGATACCATGCGGGCGGGGATTCGTCAGGTGTTGATTGTCGATGATGATTTTGATATCCGCCACACCTTGCAAACCTTGCTGGAAGATGAAGGCTGTCAGGTGTATACCGCTGCCGACGGTGTCGCCGCCGTGCAGATTTTGCAGGCCAGCCGCGATCCTTTGCCGGTATTTCTGGATGTGATGATGCCGCGCATGGATGGAGTGGAAGTGTTGCGCGCCGCCGCGAACGATCCTGTGTTGCGCCGTCACGTTTTCACGTTGATGACGGCGATGGGACGCACGTTGCCAATGGAACTGGTGCGGTTGATGGGTGCCATGCAGATCGAGCTGATCTCAAAGCCGTTCGATGATATCAACCTTATTTCACTGCACCTGATGCGGATGGAACAGCGCCTGACCTAATATGCTAGCTAGCGGGATTGTAGCGTTCGATCCATTCCAGCACGGCATGCGTATAGGCGACGAACTGGCACGGCGTGCCGGTGCGGATGGCATGGCTGACGCCTGGCACGCGGAAAAAGTCCACCGGCGCGCGATGGAAGTAAGCGAGAGCCATAAACATCTGCTCGCTCTGTTCGATGGGGCAGCGCCAGTCGCGTTCTGCGCCAATGACGCGCGTGGGAGTGGTGACGCGGTCGGCATAGGTGATGGGTGAGCGTTCAATGTACCATTCCAGCCGATTCCAGGGGGTGCCACCTTGTTCCACCACGCCGAAGACCGCATCTACATCCGATGTGCCGAAGCTGCTGATCAGATTTGACACGCTGTTGATGGTGACGGCGGCCTTGAAACGATCTGTATGGCCGATGATCCAGTTGGTCATGTAGCCGCCATAGCTTACGCCGGTGACGGCCAGCCAGTCGGGATCAATTTCCCCACGCGCAATGGCGGCATCCAGCCCTTGCATGATGTCGCGGAAGTCCGCCCCGCCCCAATCGCGGTCGCAGGCACGGCCAAACACCTCGCCATAGCCCATGCTGCCGCGCGGATTCACATAGATGACGGCATAGCCCGCGCCAGCGAAGATCTGATTTGCTGCCTGAAACGTGGGGCCGTATGAGCCATGCGGCCCGCCATGGATCTTCAAAACTGCGGGCCAGCGATGATCCGGTGGTGCCTCCTCAGCCCCCACTGGTGGGATCACCCAGCCTTGCAGGTGCCAGCCATCAGATGTGGTGTAGGTGAACTCTTGCGGCAAGCTGATGGCGCGCTCGCTCAGCCAGGCGTTTGTTTCCGTCAACCAGCGCGGCTCAGTGACCTGGCAGAGATCGAAGCGGGCAATATCCGCTGGGCGTTCCGGCGTGGCGGCGATGGCGATGACAGCGGATTGATCCGCCAGCACTGCCGGCTGGCTCAGTTGCCAGGGACCCTGCGTGATGCGGGTGAGCGAGCCGTTGTGGAGCGCGACGCGAGCGAGATTGGTGACGCCGCGCTCGTGTATCGTCACGTACAGCGTCTCGCCATCAGCGCACCATGCTGGCTCGCCACCGGAAAGCCAGGCGATGTCGCCAAGCATGCCCTGCCCCAGCAGCACATCCTGGCCGGCAAGCACATCACGCGCCTGCCAGTCGCCATGCTCGCGCTGCGCCACCCACAGATGCTGATTGCTGTAACTGGCATCGGGGATCACCTCGCCACCATACCAGGCCACGCATCGCCCATCCGGCGACCACACCGGATGATGGTTCTCGCTGGGAATGGTGGTGATGCGGCTCATTTCGCCTGACGCGACATCCATCACCCACACGTCGTCTGTTCGATTGGCATCCCGCTCATCCGCGCGGTCGCTGACGAAGACGATAGCGCGCCCATCCGGCGACCAGGCGGGGTCAGCGTGATCATAATCGCCGCTCGTCATCATCACGGGAAGTGGCATCTGCGCGTCAGGGAGATGCGCGACGATCTCAGCGACATCCACCCTCCAGATGTGCGTGCGCCCCTCGCGGATATCCTCGCCATCCCAGCGATATTGGATGCGCGTGACGTGGCGCAGGCGCGTCGCCTCGCGTTTTTCCCGCGCCGTGCGATCCTCTTTGCCACCAATGAGCGGATCTTCGCCGGGTCGCGCCTCCGCCAGGAAAAGCAATGACTTGCCATCCGGCGACCAGCGCGGATGCGATGCGCCGTGCCGCATGGCGGTGACACGCCGCGCTTCGCCGCCGTCTGCCGGCATGAGCCAGATCTGCGAGCCATCCTCGCGATCGCTGATGAAGGCTAACCATGCGCCATCCGGCGACCATTGTGGGCTGCGGTCGCGATGCTTGCCGTTGGTGAACTGCCGTGCCGGCAGGTCCGGTTTAGCGAGATGGATCATCCATAATGCCGCGCGGCGTGTGTCGGCCTCAGCATCTTGCGTCATCAGTGAGTAGATCAGCCGCGAACCATCGGGCGACAGCGTGAAACTGGTGGGAACGGCGAAACGCGGCAAATCATCAGGCGTCAGTGGGGCGTGCATGAGAACATCTCTCCCGGTGGTGATCGTTCCCCATTGTACGCCGCCCCGCCTGTTCTGACAAGCATGGTTGACGCATGCCCATCAGATCGTGTATGATATATTCGTCACGCCGGCATAGCTCAGTGGCAGAGCGCCCGCCTTGTAAGCGGGGGGTCGTCAGTTCAAATCTGACTGCCGGCTCCAGTCCGCTCTACGCCAAGAAAAATTGCCTCTCAGATAAATGGTTTTAGGCGGTTGACTTAAACGCCCTCAAAATTCGTCATAATTGCGCCGAAATTCGCCAGAAATTACGCGCCTTGTTTTCTCCTCTCGACACTTGGTTCCATCTGCCGTTTCACTTGGTTGACCGCATCGCTGAGACTGGCCTTACTGAGTACCAACAGCCGTTCAGTAACAAGCACGATCGCCTTGCGGCTGACGGTCCGCGAAACACATTCCCGGCTCATCTCAGCCGCGATTATGATGCCACTTGCCGCAGGTGTACAAGCTGCATTGGCACATGAGCATGTTTCCGGCAGTACAATTGAAACCCTTGCCAGCAACAATGCTCAATATCGGGCATGGCAGAATGCGGGAATTGTCTACAGCCGCGAACAGTTACAAGGCCACATCACTACAATCGAACATCTTCTCACAACGACGCTGGATTATGGTAGCCGCCGTGATCTCTATCGCTTGTTGAGTCAAGCTCAGTTTTTGGCATGTGGAGGCCGAACGAATCCCGAACGCCTCACACTGTTTGAAAAAGCCGTAGCATCAGCCCAGCAGAGCGGCGACATACTTTTGTTAGTAGGCATGCTGAGCCATCTAAGTAGATAGCCATTGAAACTTTGAACCGAGCAAGCCCGAGCAACGCAAGCGATCAAGCGGAGTGAGTGTATCGAGATAGCCTACCGCTTGCTCCGCCACTTGC
>JAJPKG010000424.1 GCA_021323815.1 Pseudomonadota bacterium | reverse complement strand
TGCCCGGCGATCGCCCAATAGCCGACCAGCAGCAGCACCAAGCGCACATAGGCGCGGCGCAAAAAGATGGCGCGCACCACCTGACTGACGGTGAGCGGTCGCCCTTGTTCCTTCGCAGCCCGCACGTGTCCTGTGCCCGGCGGCAGAAAGAGCGCGGTTTGCAGGCCGATATAAAAGAAGGTGGCGGCGGCAAAATAGGCGACCGCCTGAAAACCATACGCCTTATAGATCGCCACGCCGACCAATGGACCGAGCGCCGCCGCGATGTTGCCCAGCGTCGCCTGCAAGGAGAAGATGCGCGCCCGGTTTTCAGGCTGCACGGAAGCCGCCAAAGCAGCGGTGCCGGCGGCATCAAAGAACATGCCGCCAAAGCCGGCGATGAATGCCGCCAGGAACAGTTGCGGCACGGATCGCGCCAGCCCCATGCCTAAGAAACCGAAGACGCGAATCCAGCAGCCGAGCGTGATGGAAAAACGATAGCCGATGCGGTCGGCAAACATGCCGCCACAGATATCCAACCCTTGCTGCGTCATCTGGCGCAGAGCCAGCGCCAGCCCCACCGTCGCGACGGTGAAGCGCAGATCGTGGGTGAAGTGCAGCGCGAAGACCGAGATGACGGAGAACCAGCCGAAGATCATCAAGGCGCTGTTGATGAGGAGAACGTTCCGTGCCTGGGTAGCGGGCCGGCCAGCGCCGGCATGTATGATAGCCTTCATCATCGTATGACATCCATCACACCGCGTCAATGCAAAATGGAGGGAGCGTACTCCCTCCGTTGGGTTGCGCGCGGTGGTGTTCTATCAGATCCAACGTATGCCGGGCGGCGATGGTCACGCTGCTTCTCATGGATTTCTCATGAGAGTCAAAGTGCAGCCCGCCTGAATGGGCATGCTTGTTTGACGCCCATCACACGTCAGCTCGGCAATGGCTATGCCGCATGCGCCAGCGAGCGCGGGTGGCGGCGAGCGCGGGCCGCCTCAATACGTTGAATCAAGCAGACCGGTGAGACGCGCGCTGCCACGAAAACATCCACGCCAGCGCGCAGCACGTCCTCGATCTCCATGAAGTCACGCGCCGAGGTGACGGCGATGGTGAGCGCTTTTTCTGGTGCCGCGCGCCGCAGCAATTCCACGATGCGCCGCGTAGAGACATTCGTCGCCGAAACGCGGGCATCGATGGCATCGGCATCCAGCAGCACGGCGTCTACCTGGCCGTGTTGTACCCAGTCGATGGCCTGGTGCCAGAACCGCACCGCGCCCAGATGATAGCCGGCAGCGCGAAACGCGCGCGAGGTATTCCGGTTCAGGAAACTCGCCGGCTCGATGGTCAGCAGGTGCAGCAAAGGCCGGCGTAGGTGCATTTCGCCGGCAGCTTCAGCAGGGGTGGGCAAGTCGATGATGGCAGCGCGCTCGCGAATGGCGGCAGGCAGCAGGATGGTGGCCATGAACTCGGCTCCTTTAGGATGCATCGGAGATGGTTGAATGATGCGACGCCGGAAAAAGGGGGAATACGCGCAATGGTTGAGCATTCCGTGTGCCGACATCCGGCGCGCGTCCTCTGACGTAGCGGTGAATAGTACTTCTGGATATCGTATCGGCTATCCCGTTGAGTCCCTCAAGCCCCGATTTTGTTGCAAAAGATCTCCCCGTTGTCATGCTATTCCGCGACCATCAGGGCTTCTCAGGCGAATCGGCGCGAAATGATTCGCCGGCTGCATCAGTCTTGATAGTTCGATGATAATCCTGTGTGCCAAATGCAGGGGAAGCATACCGGCGGTTGAAGAAGTACCGCTCACTCTGGATCAAAAACATCTATTTTCTGTTATAGTCTATTGCAGGTGTTTGAGCGAGGCACCTCAGCACACCTTTGTCGCTCGCTGTTTGTGTATTGTGTCGTGTGAAATGGCCGCGGAACACGCGCTTCCGCGAGAAAGAGATGGGGATATGGATCAGGTCATCAATCTGGTAGCGGAAAAAACCGGTCTCTCGCCGGATATGGCTCGCTTAGCCGTCCAGACCGTGTTTGGGTTTCTCAAAGAGAAATTGCCTGAGCCGGTGGCGGCGCAGGTTGAAGCGGCGCTGAACGGGCAAAACGTTGCCGAGCATGGCGGCAACATCTTGGATCAGGCCAAGCACGCGCTGGGCGGGCTAGGCCACATCTTCGGCGGCGGCGAAGAGAAGCCCGCCGATCAGTAATTCCCGCTTTCACGGCAACAAGCGCCATGCAGCTTCACTGGGTGCATGGCGCTCACCTGTCTTCACAGAAGGCGACGGGGATTATGCATCGACACTTGCAGCCGTTTGACCTGCCGCCACTCTTTGTCGCGCAGCGGCGGTGCTGCCCATGTTCGCAATGTGCGCATAGACCACTGCTGCCACCACGCCGCCGATGATCGGTCCGAACAAATAGACGGGGATCTCGAAGCCGGGGACATGGCGATTGATCAGCGCGGCCACGCCATAGGGGCTGATGGCCAGCGCCGGGTTCAGTCCCGCGCCCGTCGCCACGCCTGCCAGGAAGATGCCGCACGCCAGCGCCAGGCCGATGATCAGGCCCGCCCAGCCTTCCGGCAGATTCACGCGCTTGTCCGCCACCGTCGCTACGATGGCAATCACCAGCATGAACGTGCCCAGCGCCTCGGCCAGCAAGCCCTGCCAGCCGTTGATGCCGCGACTGAGCACCGGCACGCTCGCCAGAATCACCTTGTTGCCAAAGATCGCCAGGATGGCTCCCGCCGCGATGAACGCGCCCACAAACTGCGCTCCGAGATATTCGGGAACCTGCCGCCAGGGGAAACGCCCGATGCTGGCGAGCGCGATGGTGACAGCAGGGTTCACATGCGCGCCGGAAATGCGTCCGATGACGTTGACGATGACCGCCAGCGCCAGGCCATGCGAGAGCGCCGCCACCACCAGCCCACCTGCCGTTGGCAGCACGCCGGCATAGGTGAGCGCCACCCCCGCGCCATTGCCGATCAGCACCAGCAGAAACGTGCCCAGCGCCTCAGCCATGAGTTTATCGTTGAAGTGAGGTTCTTGCAGGCCAGTCGTTGTGGCATCAATGTCGCGCACAGTTCGGTCCACCCGCCGTGATTGGTTCGCCATGCCTCAACCTCCCACATACAGAATCACCGCTGGGTGCTCTGCGCCAGCGGTGCAAACGCACTCCATGTGACACATCCGCTGCACTGCACTGCTACGCCGCGTGTTTGGCCGGACGACGCTTGCCGGTGATGGTTCCCCAGATAAACGTCACGACCAGCGAGCCTAAGACGGCGATCAGCAGCGATCCCCAGAAACGAAAGCCGCTGTTGGGGAGAACGATTCTGGCAATTTCCCCGCCGATCCACGCGCCAATCAACCCCAGGATGATGTTGCCGACGAAACCGAACGCGCGGCCATACAGGATGCGCCCGGCAATCGTCCCCGCGAGGCCGCCGAGGATAAGCCACGCCAGCACGTTTGGTCCACCGACGAGCAGATTAGACGCCGCAATGACAAGCATTCGTTGACCTCCTGGTTTGAGCGTTGCCTCACGTTGTTCCCTCAAACGGTGGTGAGGCTTCATCCACCGTTTGTATGAGAATACTATACGCTGTAGCAGATTCGAGAGGGAAGAGATCGCGCCACAGTTTTTCCCAACACCTGAGAAATTTCCTACGATCCCGCCTGTTATGTCAATCACGTGGCATTCTGTTGCTCAACCACAGGCGAAATATGATAAAATCGAGTCCTGAGGCCCCATGCGCTATGCGGGCGACGATCTCACTTTTTGGTAAGGAGCCGTTCGATGCGAACGTTTCAGATTCGCTCGCGGGGGCAGATCGCGCTGTTCGCGGGGATCTGGTTGCTGGCATTTGTTCCCTTCTTTCTGTTTGGCGCGCTGTATCCCACCGGCTATGGTCACGCCATTGCCGCCGCCGCCGCCCAGGCGAATTACGCGCCGCTAGTGGCATGGGCCAGCCAGCACCCGGGGTTGACCATCGCATTTCCCATCATCGAAATGTTGCCCCTCGTCGCGCTCGTGCGCTTGCCGGAGATGTTGCACTCCGTCATCTATGCTGATCAGCGCGGGCGCATCGGGCAATGGTGCGGCGTGGCGGGGTTGGTGGTGCTGGCGCTGGTTACGCTGGTGAGCATGATTCAGCTCGTCGCGGCGGCGCATCAGTTCGCCGGGGCTTCCGCCGACGGGCAAAGCGCCATCGGGGCGAATTTCCGTGTGGTCGCCATCACCGAAAGCCTCGTTGCAGATATCCTGGGCAGCATCTTGATGACGATCTGGCTCGTCTCGGTCAGCGTGCCGCTTGTGCGCCTCGGTGGTTATGAGCGCGTGATCGGCGGCGTGGGCGTGCTGAGTGCCGCCCTCTTCGCCGCCACCGCTGGTCTCGTCGCCTTCAACCCGCAACAGCCGCAAGGGGCCATCGCCGGCACCGCCCTGGCACTCTTTGGCGTGTGGCTCATCCTGACCGGTGTGCTGCTCATCCGCCGCGCTCCCGCGCTGGGCCAGCCCATCAGCGAAGAGGAAGCCGGCCCCACCCCCGACCCCTCCCCAGCAAAGCTGGAAAGGGGAGAGCACATGGCTGGCTGATCGCCTGGATCTCCGCTGGCATCTACCGTTAAGCTCTTTCCCGCTCTATCCGCAGGATGGAGAGCAGGTTTGTGAGTGACGAGACGGAAAGAGCCAGGGGGTGGGGCGGCTTGTGATACAATATCATCATATGCTCGATATCACCACTGCGCTTGCTGAACGCTTTCGCGCCGCAGGCCATGAACTGTTTCTTGTCGGCGGCACTGTGCGCGACGCCTTGCTGGGCCGCGCTGGCTCGCCGGATGTTGATATGACGACGGATGCCACGCCGGAGGTCATCAAGCAGATCGCGGCGCGGACGCATCCGCGTGCCATCGTGCTGGTGGGCGAGCGCTTCGGCACCGTCCGGCTGCATTACGCTTCCACCGCTGCGGCGGCCCCTTCTGCTGAAGCCGAACCGGCGGCGGAAGAAGACATCATCGTCGAGATCACCACCTATCGCAGCGAGCAGTATAATCCCGATTCGCGCAAGCCCGAAGTCTGCTTCGGCACCAATCTGACGGACGACCTGCTGCGGCGCGACTTCACTATCAACGCGATGGCGCAAGATCCTCTCACCGGCGTGCTGATCGATCCCTTCGGCGGGCAGGCGGATCTGGCGGCGCGGCTGATTCGCGCGGTGGGGGACGATCCCGCGCAGCGCTTCGCCGACGATCCTTTGCGGCTGCTGCGCGCGGTGCGCTTCGCCGTGCAACTGGATTTCACCATCGAGGCCGGCACGGCGGCGGCTATCATGACGCAAGCGGGGATGCTGGCCAAGATCAGCCAGGAACGCATCCGCGACGAATTCAACAAGATCCTCCTCTCACCCCGCCCCATGCAGGGCTTGCGCATGGCGGTGGACCTGGGCCTGATGCCATACATCGTGCCCGAAGTGCTGGAATT
>JAJPKG010000355.1 GCA_021323815.1 Pseudomonadota bacterium | reverse complement strand
GGTGTGATAATACTTGCGTTTGTAGGGGTAGCGCGCCAGGGGGCTGCTCGCTTTCAGCGTTCTGGCGGTCTTGCACGCTGCATAGAAATCTTGCTGCGCGGCTTGATAGCTGTGAGCATGCAGGAAGGATGGGCCACAGCAGGCTTTGAGCACGCGGTCATGTTGCATCGGGTTGAGCCACACCTTGCCTGCCTGGCGATAGATGCGATAGTGGTGAACCAGCGTGGCGGTGTAGATGCGTCCACTCTCCCGGTTCAGCGAGCGCGTCTGCTCGTCTGGCAACATGCACGCGATGATGTGGACGCGGATCATGGCAACGCTCCATCAGTGGGGTGATCGCGCCGCAATGCAGCCAGCGATCATGTCACCACGCACAGCAGCAGCAGATGAGAGGAGAGACGATCCGATGGACCTGCTGCACATCATGCGGATAGGCACGATGGTTCCCCATGCCGTTGTTCTACACGAGAAACACCAGCGCCGTCAAGAGGGCGCAGAACGGCTCAAGCCGCTGCAAGCCCTTTCATCCGCACGCCCTCAAGGCACAGCGGCTTTACGGGCTTTCTGTAAGTATCTTTTTCATTCATGCTGAGGCATACAAAAACCTCAGCAAGAGAAGTATAACGGAACAATGTCCACACGTCAATACCATGCGAGCCTATTTGCAGCGCCAACACCTCAACCGGTGAAACGGCGCGCTGTGCCGCCGAATGGGGGATGCCGATAGGCGATCAGAGGAGAATATGCTATACTTGCGCCACAGAGGCGGGGCAGCGCATAGACGCCCGGCGCGAACACGGCACGCCACCATACTCGCTCCCCTTTCCATCCGAGGGAGGGGGCGGGGGGCGGGGCCAGAGCAGCATGGGGGAATTTTTCTATGATGGGGGCGCAGGGACCGGGCAAAAAGCTGGGCGCGTACCAGTTGGGCGCGTTCCTCGGCGCGGGGCCGGTTGGGGATGTGTTTCGCGCGCAAAAGGGGATCGAGTCCACCGCGTTCGTGGTGAAGCTGCTGCGCGCCCCGTTCGTCAATTCTCCCGGCGTGCGCCAGCGCTTCCTGGCCATCAGCGCCACCGTCGCGCAACTGGACCATCCCCACATCCTGCCGGTGGATTATTCGGGCGAGCAGGGGGGCAACGTCTTCGCCGCCATGCCCTTCGTGGAGCAAGGCTCGCTGATGGCGCGTCTCGCTGCCGGACGGCTTTCTCCCAAAGACATCGCGCCGCTTTTCAACCAGATCTGCGATGCGCTCAACTTCATCTACGGCCAGGGCATGACGCACGGCAACCTGAAGCCGACCAACATCTTGCTCTTTGAGGGCAAACACTGTCTGCTGAGCGACTTCGGTTTGCTGTGGCAGGTGACCGAGGTCGATCTCACGCATTCCGGCGTCAGCGCCGAGGCGGTCTATTACATGGCCCCGGAGCAGATGGAAGGCTATGTAGACATCCGCACCGACATCTACAGCCTGGGGGCGATGCTCTTTCACGCGCTGACCGGCGCGCCGCCTTTCGGTGGCAAGACGCCCTTCGAGGTGCTCTCGCGTCACCAGCGCCAGCCGGTGCCGTCGCTGATGAACATGGTCAACCAACTGCCGCAGGGCGCGCTGGTCTTTGAAGATGTCATCCGCATGGCGCTGGCGAAAGATCCCGCCGCGCGCTTTCAGACGCCGGTGGCGATGGCGCGCGCCATTGTGGAAGCCGGCAACCAGGCGAACGATCTACCCTCGCGGGTTATCCCCGTCATCACGCCGGGCATGCAGCCGCCGGGCAACAGCGCGCCCATGCTGCCCGCGCCGCCGCAGGGCGGAATGAATCCGGGTTTTGGCCCCATGCCGGGGCAGATGATCCCCACGCCGACGCCCAATTCGCGCCCCGCGCCGGGCGCGCCGCCCCCCATGCCGGGCCAGGTGCCGCCATATCCTGGTCAAATGCCCCAGCCGACGCCCAATTCGCGACCCAATGCGCCGCTCTTTGGCAGCGGCTCCGCGTCATTGCCGCCAGGACCAGCCATGCCGTTGCCGGGGCAAATGCCCCCACCGGGCATGCCGTTGCCACCACCGCAGCCGGGACCAAGCTCGCGCCCGCGCATCCCCTCGCAGCCCTTGCCGGGCCAGATGCCCCCGCCGGGGATGATGCCGCTGCCGAATCAGATGCCTCCCCAGTCGCCGGCAGATGACCCGTTGAACTGGCTGTTGCCCCCGACCGGCGGGCCGAACCGCCCGACGCCCGCGCCGCCGAACCTGGGCGCGGCGGATTTCCTGACGGCGCGCCATTCCGCCGCCGATCTGCCGCCGGAACCACCGGACCGCACCGCGCCGCCGACCGTCGAAACCGAGATGATGCGCCGCCAGGACGACCGCTGGTATGACAACGACGATGACTATGATGACCGCGATTACACCGGCACCAGCTCGCGGGTTGCCGCGCGCGACTGGGACGACGAGTCGCGCAGCATGTCGGTGCCATCCATGCGCGCGCCCGCGCGCCCGCCCAGCCGCGACCGCTGGGAAGAGTCCGATGAACGCTATGGCCCGCGTGACGACGAAGACTATTCTCGCGAGATGTCCGCTCCCCAGCGCAGCGTGCGGGGACGGCAAATGTCGCGCCCACGCGAGATGTATTCGTCGCGCGACGACGGCTTTTCGATGATGGGGCCGGCGATTAGCCCCACGCAAAACTCCATCGTCATCCCAGCCAATAAGAAACGGCGTGGCTCGCGGCTGCCGTTGATCCTGGGCATCTTCATCATCGTCGTGCTGCTGGCGAATATCGGCCTCATCAGTGTTGTCGCGCCGCAACGCTGCCCCGCGCACCTGTGCGACGGGCTGCACAACAAGCTCGCGCCGCTCTTTGGCCGCCAGCCCGCCGCCACACTCACCCTGAATCTGCTGACCCATAATAAACCACTGAGCGTGGCCGTGGGCGCGAACGTCACCCAGCCCTCGGTGATGTCCCTTTCCACCGATGCCAGCAGCCCCATCTCCTGGTCGGCCAGCGCGGATCTCGCCTGGGTGGGCTTCACGCCCGACAGCGGCACCCTCGCGCCGGGGCAAACGGCCATCATTAGCATGACCCTCGCCCCTGATGCATCCGTCGCCCCCGGCAACTATACTGCGACGGTCACGATCACCGCCGGGTCCAGCACCGCCTCGGTCAAGGTGCCGATCACGGT
>JAJPKG010000417.1 GCA_021323815.1 Pseudomonadota bacterium | reverse complement strand
TTCCAACGCCACCGCCGGATATTGCCCGTCGTCGCTGTGCAGATCTTGCGTCAGCGTGACGATGGCGTTGCCTTGCGCATCGGTGCCGGTCTGCGAGGAACTGGTGCGCCCGCTGAGGGTGATCTGAAACGTGCCGTCCACAGCATCGGCGCGGGCAGCATGCAGTGAAGGGAATGGCAGCGCCATGCCACAGACAATCCCTGCCAACCACAGCCACCGGCGCATCATCATTGCAGTTTCCTCATCCTTTGTTTGCAGGCAGCCCGCTCACTTCTGGGTCCACTCCTGTTGATTATACTGTTTTGCTCCCCCGAACGTTTCAACGCGCATGCATGTTCGCTGCGCTCTCTACCAGTGTTCCCAGTGAACCAGCTCGGTCAGCGGCAGGCGTTGCGTTTTGCGCTTCGTCGCGCTCGCTGGGCGGGGTTGGGGATAGCCAAACGAGAGCGCGTACTTGAAATCCCATGCATCCGGCACGCCAAGAATCGCCTTCGCCTTGTCGGGTTCATAGATGGTAGCCAGGCAAGAGCCAATGCCTAGCTCCCACGCCGCCAGTTGCATGTACGCCGCCGCCTGCCCGATGTCAAACTCATAGCCCGGCTGCATGATCAGCGCGATGCCCATCGCCGCGCCGGCCAGGTGGCCTGCATAGGTGCCGCACTGCGACAGGCGCACCAGCGTGTCGCGTTCGCGCACCACCACGAAGCGCCAGGGCTGGACATTCTTCGAGCTTTGGGCATGCTGCCCGGCTTTCAAAATCGCCTGAAGCGCATCATCGGGAATGGGCTGGTCGGTGAATTGCCGCACCGCTCGTTTGGTGCGGATGGCTTCGGAAACATTCACGGGTATTTCCTCTCAAGAGTTGGTGTTTGTTTGCCTTGCGCCCGGCAAAAGCAGTCCTTTAGAATTGTAGTATGAATGAACACCAAGAAACAGCGCAAGGTCCGCTGGCCGGCGTGCGTGTGCTGGATCTGTCGCGCGTGCTGGCGGGGCCGTATTGTTCGATGCTGCTGGGCGACCTGGGGGCGGATGTTATCAAGGTGGAACAGCCCGGCGTCGGTGATGAGACGCGCCGCTGGGGACCGCCCTTCGCCGCCGACGGCACCAGCGCCTATTATCTCAGCGTCAATCGCAACAAGCGCGGCATCGCCGTCGATCTCAAGGCTGACGCAGGGCGGCAGATCATCCGCCAGCTGGCGGCGCAGAGCGATGTGGTGCTGGAAAACTTTCGCCGGGGCCTGCTGGATGATCTGGGGCTGGGCTACGACGATCTGAAGGCTGAACATCCCGGTTTGATCTGGTGCAGCATCTCCGGCTATGGCACAGTGGGGCCGCAGCGCGATCAGCCGGGATATGATTTCGTCGCCCAGGCCGAGACGGGGATCATGGCGATCACCGGTCCTGTGGATGGGGAACCCTATAAGGTCGGTGTGGCGATTGTCGATATCACCACCGGCATGTTCGCCGCGACAGCCATCCTGGCGGCGTTGCGTCACCGCGATGCCACCGGGCAGGGCCAGCGCATCGACTGCTCGCTCTTTGCTTCCGGCCTGGCGTGGCTGGCAAACGTCGGACAAAATTTTTTGGTGGGCGGCGAAGACGGCATGCGGCTGGGCAACGCGCATCGCAGCATCGTACCCTATGAGACGTTCCGTGCCCGCGACCGGCATTTTGCGCTGGGGGTGGGGACGGATCGCCAGTTCGCCGCGCTCTGCACGGTCATCGGCGCACCGGAATGGGCCGCCGATGCGCGTTTTACGACGAATCGCGCTCGCGTGCAACACCGCGCCGAACTGGTTGCGCTGCTGAATGAGCGGTTCGCCACCCGCGATGCCGCCGCATGGCTGGCGGATCTGCGGGCTGCCAATATCCCGTGCGGGCCGATTCAGACCCCCGGCGAGGCGCTGCGCTCGCCGCAAGCCCAGGCGCTCGGCAGTGTTGTGGCGCTCCCGCATCCGACGCTGGGCGCGCTGGAACTGGTCGCGCCGCCCTATGCGCTGAGCGCGACGCCCGCGACGGTGCGCCTGCCGCCCCCGCGCCTGGGCGAGCACACCGACGGCATCTTGCGCGACCTGCTGGGGCGCGACGCAGGGGATATCCAGGCGTTGCATGCGGCGGGCATTGTGGCATGAGGCATGCGCGATCAGCATCGCTCACTGCTGGATGAGGAAGGATGCTCCCCTATGACTATGACCGCCGAAGCCGCCCTGCGCTATGCCATGCTCAGGCCGTTGGAAGGCGCGCACTATATCAGCCTGACGACGTTTCGGCGCGACGGCACGCCCGTTGCCACGCCGGTGTGGTTCGCCGCGCAAAATGCTACCCTATTCGTGTATACTGAGGCACAGTCGGGCAAAGTGAAGCGATTGCGCCACACGCCGCAGGTGACGCTGGCTCCTTGCACAGCGCGTGGCGAAGAGATCGGGCCAACCATCGTCGGCACCGGGCGGATCATCGCTGATCACGCCGAGGCTCGCCGGGCCGGCAGCGCGCTGGCGCGGAAATATGGCTGGCGCTTTCGCTTCCTGCGCGCCTGCAACGCGCTGGCTGATGGCTTCCGGCGCGCTCCCGGCAGCCGGTGGATCTATCTCGCCATCACGCCGCAACCTTAAACGAAGGAAACCATGATGTTCAACCGACCGCAAGTCCCCGAAATCACTGCTGCCGAGGTCGCCACGCGCCTGAACGGTGACGCTGAGCAGCGCCCCGTTGTTGTTGACGTGCGCGAGCCGGATGAATGGGCCGAGGGCCACATCGCTGGCGCGCAGCACATCCCCCTGGGCCAGCTCGCCGCCCGCGCCGGAGAGATCCCGCAGGACCGCGAGGTGGTGCTGGTGTGCCATTCCGGCCAGCGCAGCGCCCTGGCCACCGCCATGCTGCGCCGCGCCGGCTATGCCCAGGCGGTCAACATGACCGGCGGCATGGTCGCCTGGGAAAAGGCCCGCCTGCCGGTGGAACGCTGAGCTTATGCCGTTTGCACCTGCGCTGCCGCCTGCAAGCCCAGTTCCTCGATGCTCTGCTGGCGCATGAGATATTTCTGGATCTTGCCGGTTACGGTCATGGGGAAACCATCCACGAATTTCCAGTAGCGCGGGATCTTGAAGGTGGCGATCTGGCCGCGACAAAAAGCGATCAGTTCATCCGCCGTGGCCGTTTCGCCCTCTTTCAGCTTGACCCAGGCCATCAATTCCTCGCCATACTTCTCGTCCGGCACGCCGATGACCTGCACATCGCTGATCTTGGGGTGGGTGTAGAGGAACTCCTCAACTTCGCGAGGATAGATGTTCTCGCCACCGCGAATGACCATATCTTTGATGCGCCCGACAATGTTGACATACCCATCGTCATCCATCACCGCCAGGTCGCCGGTGTGCATCCAGCGACTGCTGTCGATGGCGCGGCGCGTGGCATCCTCGTTATCCCAATAACCGAGCATCACCGAATAGCCCCGCGTGCAGAGTTCGCCCGGCGTATTGCGCGGCACCACCTTGCCCGTTTCGGGATGCACGATCTTGACCTCGACGTGAGGATGAATCTGCCCGACGGTGGCGACGCGCTTCTCGATGGGATCGTCCAGGTGGGTCTGGAACGAGACGGGGCTGGTCTCGGTCATGCCATAGCAGATCTCGACCTCGCGCATGTGCATCAGGTCGATGACGTTGCGCATCACCTGCACAGGACAAGGCGAGCCGGCCATCACGCCCGTGCGCAGCGTGCTGAGATCATATGTGGCGAAGTCAGGATGTGACAATTCGCCAATGAACATCGTCGGCACGCCGTATAGTGCGGTACACTTCTCATCCTGAACGGCTTGCAACACGGCAGCCGGCTCATAGGCTTCTGCGGGATAGATCATCGTCGCGCCGTGCGTCATGCAGCCCAAGTTGCCCATCACCATTCCGAAACAATGATAGAGGGGCACTGGAATGCACAAGCGATCATTTTCCGTGAACCCTTGCAGCCGCGCGACGAAATAGCCATTGTTGAGGATGTTATGATGGCTCAGCGTCGCGCCCTTGGGATTGCCCGTCGTTCCCGACGTGTACTGAATGTTGATCGGGTTATCAAATTCCTGATCGGCCTGCACCTCAGCCAACCGCTGCGGCGAGATCTCACTGGCGCGATACATCACGTCGCGCCAATTCCACATCCCCGGCGTCGTCTCTTTGCCCAGGCGGATCACATGGCGCAGGTGCGGCAGCCTATAACTGTCGAGCTGGCCGGGCGGGCAACGATCCAACTCCGGCGCGAGGGTGTGCAGCATGTCCAGGTAATCGGTGGCGCGGAAGTTAGGGGCCAGCACCAGTGCCGCACACGACGACTGATTCAGCGCGTATTCCAGTTCATGCAACCGGTACGCAGGATTGATGTTGACGAGGATCGCGCCGATCTTGGCGGTGGCGAATTGGATGATGGTCCATTCCGCCCGGTTGGGCGACCAGATACCCACACGCTGCCCCTGCTTGATCCCCAGTGCCAGCAACCCCCGCGCGCAGAGGTTGACCTCCCATTGCAGTTCCGCCCAGGTATAACGCAGGTTTTGGTGACGCGACACCAATGCCTCGCGGTTGGGGAACCGTGCCACAGTGGCATCAAAGGCGTCGCCAATGGTCATGCCCAGCAAGGGTGTGTCGCTGGTGCCGCTGACATAGCTCGTGGTCGCTGCGGATCGCATGGTTTGTGCCATTGCCCTTCCCTCCGCCTGACGCGCAAGAGATGCGCGCCGCTGAAATGCTGACAATCTGTGCAACCAGCCATACGTTGTACGGCAAGATTGTTTGGATTATAACGGCAGAGGGAGAGGATTGCAAACCTCACCTCATCCCAATCAACCCGATCTCGCGTTGCGGCGTCGCCAGCCATTCCACACCATCAGCCGTGACGCGCAGATCGTCCTCGACGCTGACCCAGCCGAGATAGGGATCGCGCGTCGGGATGCCATATTCGACGGCGAAGACCTGATCGACCTCGATGGGCAACTGCGGCGCTTTGCCATAGCGTTCCCAGCGCGGGCCAAGCACCACACCGCCGTCGTGCGCGTTCGCCCCCAGGTGATGCCCAAAGGCGAAGGTGGGCGCGGCATATCCGCCCGTGACGATCACCTGGCGCGCGGCGGCATCCACCTGCCAGCCTTTCGCTCCCGGCTTCAGCTTCTTCACGCCGGCGGCCACCGCCGCTTGCAGCGTATCCCACGCATGCTGCACGTTGGCGGGCGGGCGCGTCTCGCCGGGTTTGAGCAGATACCACGTGCGCTGCATGTCCGAGCGATAGCCCTCATATGCCACGCCGACATCGCAAAAAACCAGATCGCCAGGTTCGGCGGGGACATCGCCCGCCGGCACATGGCCGACCGGCGAGCGCGGGCCGATGGGGATGCACGGGCAGGATTCTGCTTCCCAGGCGGGTTCCAGGTTGCGCTCTCGCATCCAGGCGTGGGCGAAATCGCTGATCTCGCGCCCCGTGACGCCGGGCCGCAGCCGCGCCGCGATCTCGCCGAACAATTCTTCGGTCAGACAGCAGGCGTGACGGATGCGCGCCACTTCTTCCGGCAGTTTGCGTCCGCGCACGCGAAAGACGATGTCATCGGCAGGCCGCAGTCTTTTGACGTATGGCGTGCCTTTGAGCGCAGCCTGCAAACGGCGATAATTGCCCAGCGTGATGCCGTCGGCGGCGTGGTTGCTGGTTGAGGTGGTGATGGCGATGGCGGCGGGATCGTGCTTCGCCATCCAGGCCCGCAGCGGCTCGCCGATGCCTTCCACGTAAGGGATGATCTCTGGATATGCCCCCACCGCGCGGATCTTCTCGGCATCCAGCGAGCCGACGATGCAGGTGGGCTTGCCCCGCGCCGGGATGATGAATGCCGTCAGCCACGTGACATCCGTGCCGATCAGCAGGTTTTGCACCGGATCGGGATGCAGCCCCGTTTCCTGCGCGAACTGCACGATCCAGCAGTCCACGCCCACCTCGCGCAAAATCTGTTGTGCCTGCTCGACCTTTTGCGCCACTAAGCTTGTCGCTGTCTTCGCCTTCGTTGCTGGCATGGTTTCATCCTCACTGGTTGCTGTTATCATCGCCTGCCTGGCAGGACGGGAGATAGGCTATTTCCGTGCATTGTATGATGATCGTCACACACGTGCAAGGCGTTCATCCTTCCCCAGTGAGGGTTGTTCTGACGCTGTCGTCGCTGCCCAGATGGAATTGGCTCGCAGCACCGCGCCGCCTGCTGTCAGCGTGACAATCGCCAGATAGAGCAGCGTCCCCGTGCGCGCCAGGGTGATGAACGCTCCGATGTGCGGATCGTGCTGGCCCGGCAGCGGCCCGAAGAAGCGATCAGGATAAATCAATTCTTGCATGCGCGGGATGCAACTCACGGCAAAGGCAATCCACAGCGCCCACGCTGCCCCCGTTCGCGCCATGCCGCGCCGCCACGCCAAATATCCCAGCCCCACCAGCGCGGGTACCAGCAGGCAAAAATGAATGTCCTCCGCCAGCGGACTCAGCAGCAAGATCAACGGCAATGCCAGCAATTGCTCGCAAAAGGTCTGCGTGGAAGTGGATGCGAGCGGTCGAGGCATGCCATCGCCCCTACGGAATCGAGGGCGCAAAACAGTGCTGACCCAGTGGAACAAGGCATCTGATGATAGCTTCCCCTTTCCAACTCTGCCGGGGAAGGGGTTGAGGGGTGAGGATACCGCCCGCGCCCACAACCACGCCGCCCCCGCCATGCTCGCCAGCCGCAGCGGCAACACCAGCCAGGGTGCATTGATCAGCGGGTGCGTATAGGCATTGAGGGTAAACATCCGCAGCAGCATACCATAGGGGGACTGGTTGATATATTCAGCGTTGGCCTGGAATGCGTTCCATTTGCTATAAAAGACGAGGTAATCATGCAGCGCGGCAAGTCCCACCGGCACGAACGACAGCGCCAGCAGCACCACCGTCGCCACCGCGCCGCGCAACGCCCCGCGCCAGTCGCCTTTCCACAACCACACCGCCAGCACCAGCGCCAAGGTTGGTTTCACCGCAATCGCCAGCGCAATCACCAGCGCCGCCCAGGGATTGCCCCGCGACCACAGCCCGAACGCCCCCACCGCCAGCGCCGCCATCAGCAGATCCGCCTGCCCCAGCGACAGATCATACGTCACCACCGCCGGCAGCACACACGCCGCCGCGAACGCCAATGCCGTCGCCCCCTGCTCAACCCCAGCCCAGAGAGAGAGGGGAGCGCGTTTGGATGGTTGATCGCGTAGATCGACGATAGGATCTTCCCTCTTCATCTCTCCGTCCCTGGCTTTGCCGGGGGGTGAGACCAGCAGATAGCGTTGCAATTCCCGGCCCATCCAGACGACAGCGGCGGCGTTGAGCGCCATCCACAGCAGCCAGAGGCCGCGCGCGTCCATGCCCAGGCGCAGGGGAATGGAGAGGATAAGCGCCAGCAAGGGGGGATAGACGTAGCCGTGCGCGTGAAAGCCGGTGTCGCCCGCAGTCAGATCCCCAGCCTGATTGATGAGGGCATGATAGGGATTTTGCCCGGCGGCAACGGCCCGCGCACCGGAAACATATGCGCCGAAATCATAGCCGGCACCGGCTCGCGGCCCCGCCGCGTGCAGCCAGATGGCTGCGCCCACCAGCAGTGACGCCAGCGCGACACCGCTATACACCAGGCGTTGCCGCCGTGCCGGGTTCATTTCGCTTTCGCCGCGCATCGCTCGTCCCCTTTGCTCGCTGTGCCTGTCATCACAACTGAAACGAGTGAATGGGCGTGAATGGCGCGCCACGCGCTATTTCAGCGGCGCGTAGGTGAAATTATTGAACACCGCTGAAGCATCGGTGCCATCCTGTGCGTGATAGACCGCCAGCCCGATGAAATTCGTCTGCTGATACGTGGTGTCGGTGGTGTCGAAGCGCTGCCCGTTGATGTAAAAGCTCAACACATTACCTTGAAGAACCACTTTCAAGTGATACGTGCTGCTTGGGTTAACCTTGTTGTTGTTGATGGTCGTCGGATTGCCTGATGTATCATATCGGCTGACGTTCCAGCTTCCATCTCCACACACGAACAAACCGTATCCCTGGAAATTGACGCGCCGCACCTCGAATCCTGCGCAGGCATTATTCATGCTGGTCACGGTTGCTTCAACGGAATAGTTGAGCGGGAAAGCGTGTCCTTTCCACGCAAACTGTTCGTCGGCTAAACTATTCGCACTGCCGGGATCGGTGATCTGCACGCCACCGCCGCTGGGGCAACTTGCATCATTCGCGGGGTTTTCCGACCAGTTATCTTTGCCGCTGGTGTCACAGATGCCGGGGTTAGCGGCAACATAGTCGTTGCTGGTGTGCGCTGGAGACGGGTGAAAGAGCAGGAAGCCGATGATCGCCAGCAGCACCACGCCGGCCACCGCCGACGCGATCTTATGCGTCATGATGGCGGATTGCGCGCGTCGCACCCAGGCATGCACGCGCGGGGCCTCGCGTTCCAGCCAGTTCAGCGCGTTGCGGCTCTCTTCCTGGGAGCGTTTCTGCACGCGATCCAGCACTTCCTTGACGTTGCGCGGCTTGGGCGGCGGCAGGTCGTCCTCAGTCTCTTCGCGCAGATCCACCTGCACGGTGCGTGGCGGGGTGATCGCGCCATCCTCAGGTTCTTCGGTGTCATCCGTCGCTTTGGTGAGGGAGATCGTCTTGGGCGGGGTGAAACCATGCACCGTCAGGCTTGGTTCCGGCTCGGTTTCCGGCACATAGCGCCCCTCGATGCCCTCCGCGAAGGCAAAGGCAAAGCCCTTTGCGGTGGGGAAACGGTCTTCCGGCTTTTTTGCCAGCGCCTTGTTCAGCGCGGCAACCACCGGCTCCGGCAGATCGGGCCGCAGATCTTTCGCCGAGGGCGGCGGTGTCAGGCTGTGCTGCTTGAGGAAGTCGATGATCGTCGGACCGGTGAAGGGCACGCGCCCTGCCGCCATCTCGAACGCCATCACGCCCAGGCTATATTGATCTGTCTGCGGGCCGATCTCTTTGCCCGATGCCTGCTCCGGCGACATATATTCCGGCGTGCCGATGACCTGGCCCGACGCGGTGAGCGTGCGCTGCTGCTGGTCGAACAACTGCGCGATGCCAAAATCGGTCAGATAGAGCTTGTGCTTGTCATCCAGCAGCACATTCGCCGGCTTGATGTCGCGGTGCACCACATCTTTGCTGTGCGCGTAATCAATCGCGTCTGCCAGATCGCGCAGATAGACCGCGATGGTGGTCAGCGGCAGCAGGCCCTTCGCCATCACATCCGTCAGCGTGCCGCCTTCCAGGTATGGCAAGATCATGTAGCTTAGCGTCAGATCGTCCTCGGTGATGGTCTGGCCGAAGCCACGAATGGGGACGATGTGCGGATGCCGCAGGCGCTGATAGGTGTCGAACTCGCGCAGGAAGCGACGGCGCAGCGCCTCCATCTCGTTCTCGGTGATGGACCAGGCCGGCGCGAGGATCTTGATGGCGACGCGATCCGCTGGGTTGTCGAGGCGCGCGCCGAGAAAGACCATGCCCGTGCCGCCGCGACCGAGCAACTTTTCGACGCGATAGCCGCTGATGGTTTGGCCGATGAGCGCGCTGGTGAGCGGAAACATAGCTTGCTACCTCGTCAGGTGGGATCTTTCATGCGCAGGCGCACGCCCGCCGCCACTGTGAAGCCGGCGGCAAGCAGGATGATGGCGAACCACGTGCCGTCCAGATGCCCGCGCCGGCTGCTCGCGGCATCGTTCCAGGCATTCCAATCGCTGGAATAATCGCTATAGTGTGGATTGCTGTCGAAATCAGCTACATAGGAGGTGTCGAAACTGGTGTCGGGATTCGCCTGCGCCTCACGCGCCGCCTTGAGCCGGCTGAGATAGAGGTGATCCAGGTTGGCCGAGGTGCCCAGCGCCTGCGTGCCCCAGCGAGCGATGGTGAGATCGGCCAGCGGCGACATCACGCTGCC
>JAJPKG010000227.1 GCA_021323815.1 Pseudomonadota bacterium | reverse complement strand
GCGCAGCGGGCGGATATAAGGTGCGACCGACGCGCTATAGAGCAGGTGGCGCAGGTTGATGATGACGCCGGTGAGGATGATCACCAGCGCCGGGATGCCCGCGCCGACCAGTTGCGCCGTGATGAACTGCGCCGAGCCGGCGAAGATGACCGCCGACATCGCTTGCGCCAGCGGTGCGGCGATGCCGGCTTGCAGCGCGGCCACGCCATAGATCAGCCCGAACGGCACGACTCCGACGAGAATCGGCAATTCAGCGCGCATCCCGCGCAGGAACGCGCGCAACGGTGTTGTTTCCATGCCGACACTCTACCCGCTGGTGCCGGGGAAGATCTTGTACGATCTTGCGCTGAATCGTTACAGGCATGTCACGCCAGCGGATCGGTGCGGAAGGTGAGCGCCTTGCGCTTGGCGGTGCTGGCATCCGGCGCGGCGTCGGGCGTCGCGCTGGCGGCGACATGGCTGTTGGCAGCAACGTCCGGCAGCGCGGCGAGGGTGGGCTGCGCGGCATCAGCGAAGGGCAATTGGCCCTTTTCCTTGAGTGCCAGCGCGTGCAGCACGGAATGCAATAACAGGTCCAGTTTGGGCATGGTCTGTTTCGCGCCGTCCAGCACCTCGTTGTGGTTCACCGCCTCGGCGGTTTCCGGCGTGGCGCTGTTCGTGATGCAACTGATGCCCAGCACGCGCATCTGCATGTGCCGCGCGGCGATGACTTCCGGCACGGTGGACATGCCGACGGCATCCGCGCCCAGCACGCGCAGGGCGTGCATCTCTGCCGGCGTCTCATAGGTGGGGCCGGCGACCATGATATAGACGCCCTCTTGCAGGTGCAGATGCTTGCGCAGGGCAACGGCGCGGGTGAGATCCAGCAATTCGGGATCGTAGGCCGCGCCCATCGCCGGGAAGCGCGGTCCCAGCGCCTCGTCGTTCGGCCCGATGAGCGGATTCATGCCGGCCAGGGTGGGCAGGCCGATGTGGTCGCGCATCAGCATCAGGTCGCCTTGCTTGAAACCGGGGTTCAGCCCGCCCGCCGCGTTGGTGACGATAAGCGTCTCGGCACCCAGCGCGCGCAATGTGCGCACTGGCAGCACCAGATGTTGCGGTGAAAGTCCTTCATAAAGATGATAGCGCCCGCGCAGCACGGCGATGTGGTGGCCTTGCAGCGTGCCTAATTCAAGCTGACCCGCGTGGCCGGCCACTGTCGTTGGCGCGAAATGGGGGATATCGCTGTACGCAAAGCGGTCGGTGATGGTGGCGTCCGCCAATAAATCGCTCAGCCCTGACCCCAAAATGATGCCGATTTTGGGTGGGATCATGCGCCCATGCTTGCCAGTCACGTTGGCAGCGATCCACTCGGCGGCCTCGTTGGCTGCGTTGTCGGGCAGGCGCAAGGGTGCATCGTGCTGCATCACAACATCGCGGCGTGGCACCCCCTGGCGTGAGACCTGGGGAGGAAACGCCGCCCGCCCTCAGGCGGACCTCGCTTTCTTAGTTTGATAGGTATGGCCGTCCCCCCGATTCAGAGAGCGGCAATAGCGCACACGAATGTATTGGCTGGTTTCCGTCGCCGTCTTGAGATTGCAGGACCCACCGGCACGGAGAGCGATGCGTCCCACATACACTCCCGCCTTGCTGCTGCCAGCAGGCACCACCGCTCGCACCATGTCCCCGCTGTGCACTCCTCCCACCACGCTCCTTTGTTCGCTGGACCGCGTACAACGCGGATCGCATCGCGTGTTCCAGTGTATCATAGCCAGGGTACAAGATTCAATATCACCGGTCGCTGAGTCAGGGCTATGCAGGGTTTTTTGCTCGCGCTGCGTGCGATACAATGCAATCAGCATACGAAAGCGAGGCGATCTGATGCTCAAACACTGGCGGGCGTTGCCGGCGGCGTTGTGTGTGCTGGCAGGACTCCTGCTTGCGGGGTGCCGGGCATCGTCCTCAACCGTCGCGTTGGGGCCGGGCGGGCGCATCTTTACCCAGGCTCGGCACGCGAACTTGCACGATGCCGCATTTACCACCACATTCTTTGCCGACGGCCAGCATCGCTCTGGCAGCGGGGCCACAACCCTAAATCCGCAGCGCATAGAACTGACCCTGAACCTCACTGTGAATGGACAGGTTGAGGTGATGCATATCGTCAGCGATGGCGATATGCTCTATGATCGGCTCAACACTGACCCGTTGTGGAACATTTTGAATGACGGGGATACCGGCAACTACGTTAACTATGATACGGATATTGTCAACTATGATGCGCTGCAAGCGCAGACAATGCAATTGATCGGTGCTGAGAAGCTGGACGGTGTCACCACGTGGCATCTGCGCGGCCCGTTCACCATCCCGCTTTTCGCCTCTGACGGCAACTTGGTGCAGGTGCCGGGGACGGAGGATCTGTGGCTGCGGCAAAGCGACAGCCTGCCGGTGCAGATCGTGAAATCCGCCGCCAAACTCTACACGGCTGATGACGGCACGCAAGAGCATCTGGTCTTCACGGCGACATATCATTTCACGGCCTGGAACACGGGCCTGACCATCACCCCGCCGGGCGAAGGGCAGATCGCCGCGAGCGGGTAGGGGATTGGCCTCATCCCTCGCGGTTGAGGCTGAGGATGGCCATGAAGGCTTCCTGGGGGATCTCGACCGATCCCACCATTTTCATACGCTTTTTGCCTTCTTTTTGCTTTTGCAGCAGCTTCATCTTGCGCGTGATGTCGCCGCCATAGCATTTCGCCAGCACGTTTTTGCGCATGGCGCGCACCGTCTCGCGGGCGATGATGCGGCTGCCGATGGCCGCCTGAATGGGTACCTCAAATAATTGGCGGGGGATGAGATCTTTCAGTTTTTCAGCCAGGGTGCGGCCCATCACGTGCGCTTTGTCGCGGTGGGTGATGATCGACAGCGCGTCCACCGGCTCGCCGTTCACCAGGATGTCCAGCTTGACGAGATCCGCCGGTTGATATTCGTGGAAGGTGTAATCCAGCGAGGCGTAGCCCTGCGTGCGCGACTTCAACTGGTCGTAGAAGTCGATGATCAGCTCGCCCAGGGGGATGTAATAGGTCAGATGGACGCGATCTTCCTCGATATATTTCATCTCGCGGAAGATGCCGCGCCGCGTTGTCACCAGATCCATGATGGTGCCGATGTAACGCGAGGGTGTGAAGATCGAGATATCCATCACCGGCTCTTCGATCTGTTCCACCTCGGTCGGCGGCGGCAGGTTGGCAGGATTATCCACCTTGATCTGCTCGCCGTTGGTTTTGGTGACGATATATTCCACACTGGGCGCGGTCGCCAGCAGGTTCAGCCGATATTCGCGCTCCAGCCGTTCTTGGATGATCTCCATGTGCAGCAAGCCCAGGAAGCCGCAGCGAAAGCCGAAGCCCAGCGCCAGGGAGGATTCCGGCTCGAAGACCAGCGCGGCGTCGTTGAGTTGCAGCCGTTCCAGCGCGTCGCGTAGGGCGGGGTAATCATCGCCGTCAACAGGATAGAGGCCGGCGAAGACCATCGGCTTGGCGGGGCGATAGCCGGGCAGAGGCTCACTGGCTGGCGCGCCGGCCAGGGTGATGGTGTCGCCGACGCGGCAATCCTTCACTTCCTTGAGTCCGGTGGCGATGTAGCCTACCTCGCCCGTCGCCAGTTCTTTTGCTGAGATGAGTTGTGGGCTGAAATAGCCCACTTCCAGCACATCCGCGGTGCTGTGCGTTGCCATCATCTGAATGCGCTGGCCGGCTCGCAGCGCGCCATCCATCAGGCGCACATAGGCGATGACGCCCTTATAGGCATCATATTTCGAGTCGAAGACCAGCGCCCGCAACGGCTGCTGCGGCTCGCCCTTCGGCGGGGGCACGCGCTGCACAATGGCTTCCAGAATGTCTCGCGTGCCGATGCCCTCTTTGGCCGACGCCAGGATGGCATCTTCCGCCGGCAGGCCGATGACGCGCTCGATCTCTTCTTTCACGCGCTCCGGCTCGGCGCTGGGCAGGTCAATCTTATTGATGATGGGGATGATCTCGAGGTTCGCTTCCACCGCCAGATAGAGATTCGCCAGCGTTTGCGCTTCAATGCCCTGCGCGGCGTCGATTACCAGCAGCGCGCCCTCGCACGCCGCCAGGCTGCGCGACACTTCGTAGCTGAAATCCACGTGGCCGGGGGTATCGATCAGGTTCAGCTCATAGGTCTGGCCGTCATCGGCGGTATAGCTCATGCGCACGGCCTGGGCTTTGATGGTGATGCCCTTCTCGCGCTCCAGATCCATCTGATCCAGCACTTGCGCAGTCATCTCGCGCTGGGTGAGCGTTCCCGTATATTCCAAGAGCCGGTCAGCGAGGGTAGACTTGCCATGATCGATGTGCGCGATAATACAAAAATTCCGGATGTGTGCCTGGTCCATCTATGCTCCTGGTGGGACGCCTGCTCATATGCGCGAAAAGGCGGGCATTCCCGCCGGTCTGGCAGCGCTCATTCTATTCTATCTTATCACATGACGGGCGAAGGGCAAAATACCTGGTTTAGCCGGCCTTTCGCAAGCAACTGCTGGCCACTCCCCGGCATTCTCCGGTTTCTTCCCCGTTTGATCCGCGTCACCTGCTGGTGTTATATCAAATAGCGGAAACAGTGGGCGAAACGGGTTGCCCGCGCCACTTTTTCGATTCGATGAGAGGAACCCAGAATC
>JAJPKG010000490.1 GCA_021323815.1 Pseudomonadota bacterium | reverse complement strand
GATGCCGGCCAGCGCGACAAACACCAGCAATGCCACCAGCACGGCGGGCGGCCAGATGATGCGCACCGGCAGCACCGATTGCAATTGGAAGAACCCCTGCACCGAGTCTGTTTGGCTGGGCGTGGCCGTGGAATAGATGAGCGCGGGCGTCAGCGCATAGGCCAGCATGCCGCCGAAGAGCGATCCCAGCAGCAGCGCCAACCCTTGCATGAGGCCCATTTCCCAGATGAGCAGGTTACGGATCTGTGCCGGTCCCATGCCCAGCGCGCGGGCCAGCGCCAGCGTGATGTTTTGCCGGCGCATCTGCGTCCAGATGGCAATGAGGTTGCCGATGAAGGCCAACACCAGCGGCAACACCAATCCGATAAGCAACATGCGCACGATGATCAGCGCTAGTGGATCGCTGAGCAGTTGGCCTAGAATGACCTGGCGCTCCTGATAATTTTTCAGCGCCGTCTGGGGACTGGCGAGCGCAGCATTGAGAACGGCATGAGAATCGGCGTGGGGTTGCAGCCGCAGCCACACGATGAAAGGAATGATGAACGGCTGCATGGTATCTTGCCGGCGCACCTGGTTAAAGGTCTGATAATCAGTCAGCATGGCCGCCTGTGTCGCATCAACTGAGGGAATGGTGGGCACTTCGGCCAGGGCCACAAATTTCATGCTCTTATCAGAGCCATATCCGCTGACGGAAAGGTGAAAGACCGCGCCGGGGGAGAGGTGAAAATCATTCCACATGCTTGAGTTGACCAGCGCCGGCACTTCATCGGCGGCGACCGCGCTGGCGCGTTCGGCAACAAGGGAGGCCAGCATCGCGCGCAGGGATTGCTCGCTGGTTTGGCCGGGCCACACGGCGGTTTGCTGATAGGTGTCACTATCCAGCGCGAGGATGTCAACCAGGCTGGTGTTGCTGGCGACCAGAGGGCTTCCCTCGTCTTTGATGCCAACCGTCGCAGAGCGCACGTGGGGAATCTTCAGGTACAGGCTCGTGATCTGGGCGACGGTACTTGCGTTTTTGGGCGCATCGACGTAACCAACGATATCTGCACCCACTTCTTGCGCCGCCAGATCCTGCACGCGGGTGCTTTGCGACGCCTCGAAAACAAACGCAGAAACCATGAAGGCGATGGTCAACGAAAAGACCAGCAGCAAGCGCAGGACCGTCTGCGGCGTGCGCGCCAGTTGCAGGCATGCCAGAAAGGCGACCGCCCCGCGCCTGCGTTCCACCAGCCGTGCCGCTTGCCGGAAGAACCAGGGCAAGGCACGCAAAAGAAACAATATCCCGGCGACAACGAGAAACACCGGCGCGATCAGCGAAAGCGGCTCCAGCAACGCGGTGGACTGTGCACTCGACGCGGTCTGCAAGGCGTAAGCCGAAATGCCGAAGGAAATCAGCAGCACCACACCAAGCATCACATCCAGATGCCAGCGCTGCCAAAGCGGCGGGCGCTCGTTGCGGCTAGCCTCACGCCGCACTCTCAGCAGATCGGACTGCAAGGCGATGCCCACGCAGATCCACAAGGCGACGACAGCAAACGCCGTCACCAGCAGCGCCTCTAGCCAACCATACTCGAAACTTTGCGCAAAGGTCAAGGGTGGCGCATATTTTGTCAGCAAGCGCGGCAAAAGAATGGCGGTCAGTGGATAAAAGAGCGCGGCGGCTATAACCAGCGCTCCTATCCCCGCTCCCACGCTTTGCAGCAGATAGCCGCCGAAGATTTGCAAGCGACTGATGCCCCGGCTGCGCAACTGGGCAATGCTCTCAGCCTGGCCATCGATAAAGAGTTCGGCGATGAGGGTGATGAAAAAGAGCAAAATGCCCAGGATATCCAACGACAAGACGATGATGGGAATATTCGCCACCAACACCTGAGCATGAAAGATCTGCAAGGGGCTGTTGTCGCCGATCAACGAACTGGCGACGATGAATGGTTGTAGGGGGTTATGCTGCACAGCCTCATTGATCACTTCGGGCAACTGGTTGAAACTGCTGTCAATGTCATTGAGATTCTCGATGGTAAAATGAGCGAGAGCGGGTTGATAGAACCAGAAGAAGGTGAGCGTCGTCAGGACGGAGGAGAGCGCGCCGATGACATCTGGATTTTGCAATGTCGCCAGCAGTGCCTTTTGCCCGACCAGAACGGGATATTGCACAATGCTGGGACCAGAGATGCTGGGAAAACGCTCGATCTGAAACGGATTTTGCTCGAAAAATGGCAATGTTGACGCGATGGGTGTTTGGAAAATGCCGACGATCTGGATCGTGAACGGGAAAAGGGTTCCCTGCTTGGGAAGACCTAAGCTGCCGGCAATGATCAAGGGGATGGTGATGCGCGAGCCAACGGTCAGGTTCAGCTCGTTTGCCACGCTGGTGGGAATCGCCGCTTCGAGCGGCTGTGCAGGGATTGCCGCTGAGACAAGCATATCATTGGGCAGGCGGCCCGCTGTCAATTTCAGCACAGGCGCGACATCCGCAAGGGGTGTGCTGGTGATGCTGAGATAGCGTTCAGCGCCACCGAGGTCGTGAGTGTGCAAATCCAAATTCGAGAGCTGCATCGCGCGCTCAACGCTCGACTGCACATAGGCCCCCACCTGTTGCGCAACGACCTGTTGCACCTGTTGATCTTCCTGCTCATAAAAGCCCTGTTGCTCGAGCCATTGAGGGATATCAATTTGGTGGGAGACCACCAGATTCGTGCCTTGTGAGGCGAAGGAGGGATTTGCGTTGCTGCGCGCGAGGGTGGCGATCAGTCCGCTTTCCAGCGATTGATAGGCATAGAGCGGCACAAACAGCGCCAGCAACACGGCCACCAGGATGCCGCTGCCGGTCAACAACAGCAGTCGCCACGAGTGGCGCACCTGCCGCCAGCCGAGGGTCAGGCTGGCAAGAACGGCGATGCGCGTGCGATTGAGCATCTGTGCCATCACTGAACCTCCTCTTTCGGTTGCGGTGCTGGGTGATAGGGCCAGAGTTCGACGTGGTCCGCTGCCCGGTGCAGGTTGACGCGCCCGCTGATGCCCAGCGCTTCCACCACATCGCGCGGCAGTTGCAGGCGACCGACGCGATCCACCACGATCAGTTCGTCGTGCGTCGCGGCGGTGAGTGCGGCCTGGGCAAATTGCTCGTCATCCAGCGCGTTGCCGTCCCAGGCGGCGCGGCGCACCGTTTCGGTGCTGGTGCGCCCGTCGCGCAGCGCCACCACACGGTCGGCCATCGCGGCGACAGCGACATCATGCGTCACCACAATGACGGTCAGGTTGGATTGCTGCTGGAATTGCCGGATCAACTGGATGATTTGCCGCGCGGTGGCAGAGTCAAGCTCGCCCGTCGGCTCATCGGCCAGCAACACGGCGGGCCGATGAGCCACAGCCACTGCAAGGCTGACGCGCTGTTGCTCACCGCCGGAAAGCTGCGCGGGATATTTCTCTTCTGTGCCGGCCAGGCCGATGCCTTCCAGCAACTCGCTGATGCGCCGCCGGGCAGCCTTGCCGGTGATCGCGCCAGCCCACAGCGGCACATCCAGATTTTGCGCGACGGTGTAACTGGCGATCAGGTTACGCCCACTTTGCTGCCAGACATAGCCGACAACATGCCGCCGATAGCGCAGCCGTTGCGCGGGAGTAAGCTGGGTGACATCATAGTTGGCAACGACGCATCGGCCCGCGCTGGGGCTATCCAGCCCGCTGAGGATGTTGAGCTGCGTGCTCTTGCCGGAACCGCTCGCCCCCATGACGGCCACCATTTCCCCCGCCTGCACGTCCAGGTCCAGCCCTTGCAGCGCCACCACTTCCAGATCCGCCACTTTATAGATCTTGACTAGATTCTCGCACGCGATGAGCGGCGCACTCATATCTTTCCCCCTGCAACGCGGCGCACAGCCTTCCGTCAGTTCCGGTACCAGTTCCGGTACCGGTTTACATGAGAAGTTTTGCACATCATACGCGCTCCCCTGTCTTGTGTCAAGAGCGTTTCGCACGAACAGGATGAAAGAAAGAAATAAGATATCCTGAGATCAGGTTGTCAACTCATACATAGAAAGGTTTCCCATGCAAACAGTATCAAATAACAAATCGACGACGCGCTAGAAAGCTACCTCAGCCTGATCAGAAGAAAGTCTGGGCTTTTCACGCTGCTCACCCTTGATAAAGACTATGAACGCATGACAGGGCTAAAACTTCGGATATTTGCTCGTTGATCAAACGCCGCCTCGCCAACTCGCGCGGCTACCTTCATGCCGCTTGTTTTCTGATCTCCTGCGCTGCAACCAGCCCTGGCGAGCTGATGTCGTGTTCGGGCTGGTTGAAGAGCAGCACCGTGCTCAGCAGCATCAGGTGATAGGCGCACCACAAGATATTGACCACCAGCGACAGGTTGCGTTCAGCGAAAAAGCGCATGATGCCGGCGAGGATGGCCGCGACCAACACAGCAGCCAGGGCCATGTGCGGCAGCAGGGCGCGCCAGGGCAACGTGTCGCCCGCGCCTTTGGGGGTGACGGCGAAGGCGCGCTTGCGGCGCAGCAGGGCGGCGACGGCGGCGGCGGCATAGACCGGGAAGGTGACGAAACTGAGGCATTGCGCCAGAAAGAGGATGCGCGGGCGAAATCCTCTGCGGCCCATCGTGGCGAAAAAAAACCAGTTGGCTAATAAGACGTGCGGCAGATAGGCCAGGATGTAGACCACCGGCGAAAGGATCAGCGGGCGAATGTTGAAGAGCAGGTAGAGCGACGGCGCGATCAGCGTAATCATGATGTTCAGCCCGACGAAATAATACGATCCGCTCAGAAAATATTCCCAGCGTTGCACCGGGCGGAAACCGCGCGCAAAGAAAATCTGCGGGTTGGCCTTCAGAAAGGATTCCAGGTTGCCCAGCGCCCAGCGGCTCTGCTGCGTCCAATAGGCGCGCAGGGTGGTCGGCCCCAGGCCGGTGACATAGGCCGCGTTGCAATATTGCGAGCGCCAACCGCGCCGGTGCAGCAGCAGCGACGTGGCGAAATCCTCGGTGATGCTGTCGGTGCGCAACCCGCCGATGTCGCGCAGCGCCGCCACGCGAAAGACGACGTTGGTGCCGCAGAAAAACATCGCCTGCGCCTGCTGCTTGCCCTCAGAGATGAAGTGCGCGAAGGTGGTTTGCTGTTGTCCCGCCGCGTCAGCCACCAAGGATACGGCGGTGTTGCCGTAACACTGCGGCACTTGCACAAACGCCAGGCGCGGATCGTCCTGGAAATAGGGGATCAGTTCGCGCAAAAAGGTGGGTGTGGGGATGGAATCCGCGTCGAAAATGCAGAGATATTCCGCCGCCGGCAAGTCGCGCCCCAGCCGCGCCAGGAATTGATTGATGCCGCCCGCCTTGAAGCCCGCGTTGGGCGTGCGGTGGATGAAATTGACGTGATGCCGTCGCGCGATCTCCGCCACCATCGCCGCCTGCTCTGCTGACTGGTGGTCGCAGTTGACATAGATCTGCTTGTTGGGATAATCCAGCAAGCTCACCGCCGTGACGGTCTCTTCGATGACTTCCGCCGGCTCGTTATACGTGGCGATGTAGATGGCGACGGGGGGCACGTCCAGCCGCGCCAGGCGCGTCTGCCGCGCCACATTGGGAACGCGTGCCGCTTGCATGACGCTGAGGTAATATCCCAAACCTTGCAGGGCGGTGTAGATCTCTGAAAGCATCAGAAAGAGGCTGCTGACGCGATCCGGCGGGCTATAGCCGGGGGCGAACAGCGCCAGATTGCGAATAACGAAATAGCACAGCAACACGGACGCACCGATGAGGCCCGCCGCGCCCAGCACGACGAAATCGCGCTCCTGCCGCGCGATCAGCCTGCGCTGCGACATCCAGATCTGGTGCGACTGGGTGGTGGGCACGCGCACCGGACCAAGCGATTCTTCGCTGAAAACGGATTTCGGCATGCTGTCCTTCTATGCCACACGGTGGGTGAGATCGTCCATCGGGCGGGCGGAGCCGATGATATTGGCATGGCGCATCTCGCCGGGACCAACGATGACAATGGGGGCTGGCTGATCGGGACGGGCGCGAGCGCGGGCGCGAAAGACGCCCAGTTGCAATCCGCGCAGCAGCGCCAACGAAGGGCCGTGTGCCGTCTTATATTGCGTGCGATAGCGAGCGCCGAACCCCACGACGGCGGCACCAGCCTTGATGGCAGCGTCATCCGTCATGGCGATGGCACGCAAAGGCAGGTTCAGCGCCATGCGTTCCATCACCAGTTGCGCCTGTTCCAGGCGTGTTTCGGTCATGAGGATGATGAAATGCTTGCCACGCCCGCGCAGCACAATGTCGCTGGTGCGCAGCCGCTCGCTGACATCGCGCAGCTTCAGGTTCCAGCGCCCCAGCACGGCGACGATCACCAGCGGGGCCTGGTGGCGCAGCGAGCGCGAGATCTCGCGTTCCAGGGTGCGCACCAGCGCCAGCTCTTGATCCGGCTCGCCGAACATGCCGCGCAATGGGCTGAGCCAGCGCACCACCGCCCAGAGGGCTTCGCTTCCCACTGCCAGCAGCGCCAGACCGATGGCGATGGGCGGCTGGAAGTGGCTATCCATCGCGGCCACGACAGCGATATAGGCGACGACGGCGATCCCGGCCAGCAACACGGCGCGGGCGATCTGGCGCAACATCATGCGGCCTTGCTCCTTTCGGCATCAAGGTCGGAATGCAGATGCCCGTCGTTCTCGATGCGCAGCGTGGCTGAGGCGGCGGCCAGTGGGGCGTGGCGGCGTTTCACCGCGCGGACAACCACCTGCGGGGGACCGATGTCGCGGTGCGCTTCCAGCCGCAGCGCGCCGGTGGCGAGCGCCCGCAAGGCTGCACCCACCGCTTCGATGGTGGGATGCGGCAAGGCAGCATGCGCCAGCAACGTCGTCGCCCCAACATTCTCGCCCAGCGCGCCCACCAACGTCTGCACCGTATCCCACAGGTCGATGGCGCTCTCGTGGGCCAGCAACAACGGCGTCAGTGGATCGATGACGATGCGCCGCGCGCCCTGGTTGCGGCTCTGGCGCGTCACATCTTGCACGAAGCGCCACACTTCATCCCAGGCGTCCACACGCCCGCGCGAGCGACGCTCGCGTGCCAGGCGCAACTCGGTGAAGAACGGGGAAGGGTCCAGCACAGCGAGTTGCTGCTGTTTGACGGCGGCTTCCAGGTCGGGCCAGTGACGCGCGAAAAACTGTGCGGTGCGCGCTGGCGTCTCGGCGGCGGTGATGTAAAGCCCTGCCTCGCCCGCAGCGCAGCCCGCCGCCAGAAAGTGCAGCCCCAGCAAGGTTTTGCCCGTTCCAGGCGCACCCTCGACACACCATACCTCGCCTGGCAGGCACCCGCCGCACAGCAGATCGTCCAGCGCGCCCAGCGCGAAACGGCGGGCAGGCGGTGGCGCGGCGGTGGCAGGGATCACTCTGCGCCTCGTTGTGGCGTGAAGACTCATTTCATCAGGCATGATGCACCTCGTTAGCGATGTTGGCCATTGCTTCCAGCGCGCTGGCGCGGTCGGGGGTGATCTGCCAGCGGTCGCCCAGGCCGGCCAGGTCAATCGCGGCCAGCAGATCCGGTGCGAGGTGGCACAGCCAGATCGGCACCCAGGGATATGCTGCCTGCATCTCGTCCAGCAGCGCGGCGAGTTGCGCCAGCCCTTCCACGCCGCCATAGCGCAATGCGCCGCCGCTGATGATGATGCCCGCACACCCGTGAGCCAGCGCCGCCAGCAGATCGTGCCGCAGCCGCGCCACCTGCCGGGCGTCCAGCGTCCCCTGCGGATGACATTCCGCGATCATGCGTAGTTCCTCTTTCGCCATTTCTGATTCTTTCCCTTGCCCTATCGGCAGGCATGGCCGCGAGATGAAGGGCAGATTCGGTGCATGTTCCGGCTTGTGCTCTGGTGTGGATTTTCTCCACTCCCCAAGCCCATGCAAATGGTGTATGGTATGAAGAAGAAGGTTTGCCGGCGTTGCGCCGGTTCGCATGACGGGATGCAGCGAGATGATCCAGCAGATTTGGCGGCGCTGGTGCCTCGGCAGGCGCAAGGTGGCCGCCCAGGCAGCCAGATGGAGCGAGCGAATTTCGGCCTGGCTCCGCAAACAAATGGATTTCAGCATTCGCTCGTTGTGGATCATGACCAGCATTGCTGCGTTGCTGGTGGTGATCAACGGTGTCATCTTTTCGATCAGTGCCCATGCCGTTCAGGAGCGGGCACAGCGAGTGCAGCATGCCCAGGCGGTGCAGACCGACCTGGAAAGCCTGCTGAATACCCTCGACGAGGCCGAAACCGGCCAGCGTGGCTATCTGCTGACCGGCGATCCCCACTACCTCGCGCCATATACATCCGCGGAACACGAGATCAGCCAGGATCTTGCGGATTTGCAGCAGCAATTACGGGGCGATCCCGCCCAGCAGCAGCGCATCAATGCCCTGGTGCCGCTGATCGCTGCCAAGATGAGCGAATTGCACCAAACTGTGCAGCTTGCCCAAAACGGGCAGACCGGCGCTGCCATGCAGATCGTGCGCACAAACGACGGCGAGCGGACGATGACGCAGATCCGCTCGGTGATCGGCGCAATGGAAGCTGACGCGGCGCAAACCCTGAACCAGCGTGCGGCGACTGCCGACCGCGACCTGGACACAGTGACGGTGACGTTTGTGCTGGGAACGCTGGCGCTGTTGCTGGTGCTGCTGTTGCTGGCGCTGGCCACGCAACAGATGATGCGCCAGCGCGATCAGGTGGCGGCAGATCGCCTGTATCTGCTGGAGATTGAGCAGGCTGCGCGTGAGCATGCGGAGAACGCGGTGCGCCAGCGCGATGAGTTTTTGTCGGTGGCCTCGCATGAGCTGAAAACCCCCATCACCGCCATCTCAACCACCGCGCAGATGCTGGAACGCAAGCTGTTGCGCGGGGAAATGCCTGATCCGCGCCTGAAACAAATGTTGGACGTGCAGGCGCGCCAGACCAAACGGCTGCTGCTGCTGATCGACGGCATGCTGGATGCCACACGCATCGATCGCGGCCACCTCACGCTGAACTGCGCACCGGTGGATCTGATGAGCCTGATCCGGCCCATCGCGAGCGAGATGGAACTCATCAGCACCCGCCACGATGTGCAGCTTGACGCGCCGGAAGAGCCGATCATGCTTAACGGCGACGCGCCACGCTTGGAGCAGGTGTGGTATAACCTGCTGCAAAACGCCATCAAATATAGCCCCAGTGGGGGAACAGTGCGCGTCACCGTGCGGCGCGACGAGCATGAAGCAACGGTTGCAATCCAGGACTGCGGCATCGGCATCCCCGCGGCATGCCTGCCGCATATGTTCAAGCCCTATTTTCGCGCTTCCAACACCAAGGACCGCGACATCAGTGGCCTGGGCATCGGTCTTTACGTGACGAAAACCATCGTGGACCTGCACGGCGGCTCCATCCAGGTCGCCAGCGTCGAGGGGCAGGGCAGCACCTTCACTGTGCGCCTGCCCCTGCTGACCCCGCCCCCCGACTCCTCACCAGCAAAGCTGGAAAGGGGAGAACGCCTGGCAAATTGAGCGCAGAGATCGACGCTTTCATCTTTCCAAACGGTCTCCCCCCTCTCTATCCAACAGGATGGGGGGTGGGGATAGGGCCGTTTCCCTCAGCTAAACAGATTCGGCCACAGGTCTTCGGCGATGGCGGCCAGGCCGTTGACAATGCGCGGGCCGG
>JAJPKG010000296.1 GCA_021323815.1 Pseudomonadota bacterium | reverse complement strand
TGGGGCATCCTTCCGCGGCATTGTTGCGACGCTGGATCAAGAATCGTCCCAACGCAAGCAATGAGTCCGCGATATCTTGCGCATTGTCGATCGCGACCCCGATAGCCAGCGATTGGCGATGCCACTCCTCCGCCTGATCATACTCGCCTCGTTGTTCTGCGATGACCGCCAATTGATACAGCGCCACACCCTCTTGCTGTTGGTCGCCGACCTGGTGCATGATCTGCTGGAACTGCTGGTAGGCCGCCTCGGCACCGGCCACATCCCCCCGTTGCAACAGGATGTCCCCCAGCTTGCCCAGCGCCACACCCTCGCCACGCAGGTCGCCCACCTGGTGCATGATCTGCTGGGCGTGGCGGTAATGCGCCTCGGCCCCGGCCACATCCCCCCGTTGCAACAGGATATCCCCCAGCTGGCTCAGGGCGATAGCAGCACTGCGCTCTTGGCCGGTCTCCAGAAAGAGGGCGCGGCTGCGCGCAAACGCTTGTTCGGCGGCGTCCGTCTGGCCCGTTACATAGAGGACGTTGCCATAAGCCAGCACCAAACTTGCCAGGCGGTTTTTGTCGGTGTCCTCGCCACTGTGGTTGGCGATGGCTTCTGCTGCGGCGATGCCCCAGGGCAGAAAGCGGCGGCTGGCCGCGGTGCGGCTGCGGTCGCGCCAAAAATTGCGCATGCCCAGGCACAGCTGCACCACCAGCGCGCCTTCGTCGTGTTCGTGTGCCCACTCGATGGCGTCAGCGATGTTCGCTTCATCAGCCACCAGGTCACGATCAGCGGTCGCGTTGGCATAGGTCGCATAGAACGTCGCTAACGCCTGGTTGACGAGCGACGCATCCGCCTCCGTCAGCTGTTCCTGGGCATGTTCCTGGGCAAAGGCACGCAACAGTGGATGCAGGCGCACCCGCGTTCGGTCGCTCTCCTCGCCCATTGCTTCATTCGTGCTGATATCGACCAGGGCACGGCGTTTGAGCAAGGTCAACGCATTGTCGGCAGCCATCTCCGCGATCCCCAGCGCCTTCCCGATGGCCAGCGCCGCCTGCCGCCCGATGTCGCCTGTCTTTGCCAGGGCAAAGGCGGCGAACAGACGCTGGGCTGTGGCATCCAGGGCATTGTAACTGCTGGCAAACACGGGTTCCAGATCGCGCTGGGGATTGTCCCCGCGAATGGCGAGCGCGATCTGCGGTTGGCTTTCCAGTTCCTCGGCCAGGCGGAGCAGATCGCCCTGGCGCGTATCGGCGGCATAGCCTGCCACCAGGCGAATGGCCAGGGTATGATAGCCCAGGGCAGCCACAATGCGGCGCGCGGCCTCACTCTGACTGGGGGTCAGCGACGTGAAGGCATCCGCAAAGAGTGCCAGGGCATCATCAGGGGATAACACTTCCAGCTCCCACACGTTGGTCTTCGGCACCACATCACGCGGCACTTCCTGCCGGGCGGTCAGCAGCACCGCGACGCCCGCCGCGTGTAACGGCGCGACAATCTGCGCCAGCACCGGGTGCAATTCCGGCTCCACGTTAGCCAAGATGACCAGGGCCTGCTTCCCCGTCAGTTTGCGACAGGCATCGGCCAATTGGGCAAACGATGCTGCCTCAGATGCGACATGAAAGCGTGCCAGGATGTTGCTGAGGAGGGTCATGCCGTCGGCGGGTGTGCGCTGTGCCGCGCACAGGGCAACGGCGATGCCATCAGGGAAACGCCCGGCTGCATGGAGTTGACTCGCCGCTTCGGAGGCCAGGGTCGATTTTCCCAAGCCTGCGATGCCACAAATGGCCAGCACACTCGCGTTGTCCCCTGCATGCAGGTGGTCGCGCAACCAAGCCAGGGCATCGACGCGCCCCCGAAATGGTGTGGCACGTGGCAGTTGGTCTTCATCAAACGGTGGGGACCGATCACCGGCATCGGGTCCGCTGTGCCCCCCGTGCTCTTTGATGCTGGCAATCTCGGCCTCATGGTGGGCCAGTTGTTCAGCCAATGGCGCGGCGCGGGTGTCAAAGACGGCGGTGGCGATGGTCTCTGTCTGCCTGATGGTTTGCCGCGCTTCTTCGGCGGCCAGCCGTCGCCCATACAGCGGCCCAGCAATCGCCAGAAAGGCCAGCACGCCTGCCACCGGCCAAAACACCGTTGGTGCCTGATAGGCCAACTGCACAAAATAAATGCGCTGCACCTGGGCAACGGTTGGCACACCATTCCCCCCTGCCGCAATGATGCTTTGTATCGCGCCCGCGACGATGTTTCCCCCCAGGAAGAAATAGACGAATTGATACAGCCGATTGACGGTGCGGTGCCAGGCGGTGATGCCTGACTGGTGTTCGGTGGCGACCGCAGGTGACGTTTCCGTAGCAACTGGTGATGGCATGCCGTCCCCTTTCGAGATCATGCACGTGAAAACAAGACGGAAGAACTGAACCCAGTATACCACACGTTCAGCCGCTGCCAAGAGAGTGGGTGAATTGCAGGGTTGTCGCCGACAAACTGATCATCATGGCCTGGGCAAAGCCGCCCACCACCATTTTCAAGGGGGTCATGGAACAGATGGAACAGCATGCGCAATGGAGCACCGGGCGCACATGCCCAGCCATGACTGCGCATCACCAGTGGCGCGCGGCTCGTGATGCCCTCAAGGCAGGCGGCCAGCAACCGTAAGGCGCTCTTCCGCGCTCGATGCGCTGCTTGTACCGTCTCCCCGCGGAAGAACGGCGTGCCTGGATCAACACCAAGCCGCTGGAGCATGATGCTTTTCCCCTTGCCTTGACCATCATCATACGATATACTGTGAGCAATTCCTGAGAGTGCTTCGTGTATGGGCTGTTCATAGAGGGAGATTCCTCAATGGCGAAAGATCCTACCCCCCAACGTCGTGGATGGTTTATTTTCCGTCGTCGCCAGCCGCCGGCATCCATCACCACAGCGACGGCAGAGCCGCCTGCCCCCGCGCCGGCCATTGCGCCACCAGCGCCGTTCGTTGTTCCCCCTCATGAGATCTTCATCAGCTATAACCGCTCGGATAGTGCTCTGGCGGATTATCTCGACAGGAAACTTGCTGAATCGCGTTTTAGCGTGTGGATGGATCGAGAGAATATCATGGCGGGTGATGCCTGGGAACCATTGATGATGCAGGCGGTCGATGAGTGCAAAGTGCTCATCCTGATCGTTTCTCCAGAATCGCTCGCTTCGCACTACGTTCAACAAGAATATCTCCGAGCCATCCAAAAACAAAAGGTTGTCATACCGCTGCTCTATCGCGCCGTTGACACCTTGCCCGATGCGCTCAAGGGATTGCAGATCATCGATTTCCAGCATCAAAGCCGCTATGATCACGCCATGTTACAACTTGTGCGGCCCCTCATGCGACTGTTGCGCCCAGAAAGTTACGCCCCACCGACCATCGGTCCCATCAGCCAACCATTACGGCTGAAAGCCGTCATTGAACCCACCAATATGCGCCGCCCGCTCACGTTTGTGGGGCGCGAACGGGAATTGGAGAAAATCATCACGGCGCTGACTCAAGGCGACACAGTGGGCGTGTGTGCTTTGCAAGGGATGGGCGGCGTCGGCAAATCGGCCCTTGCCGCCGTCGCGGTGGATCGTTTGCGCGCTAACCATGCGGCCTTCCCCGGTGGCGCTGAATGGATTCCCGCAGAAAAGCTAACCGGTGATGAGGGACTGGATGCCCTCATGAATAGCATTGCCTTTAAGCTAGGCTTTGATGATGTGGGAGTTATGCCCACCCCAGCCGAGCGCCAGGCCCTGCTGGTGCGCCACCTTGCCGGACGCCCGCGCACGTTGCTGGCCATCGATAATCTGGAACCCGGCTTTCCGGTGGCGGCGCTGGTGCAAGCCCTGACCATCCCTCAGCACACCGCCTTGCTGCTGACCGCCCGCCAGCACATGCAAGCGAATATCCCCACCCAGATCGCGCTGGCACCATTGCCGGAAGAGGATGCCCAGACCCTATTACGGCGACGCCTGCGCCAAGCCGACGAGACACGCCCAACCGCTGAAGATAGCCTGCTGCTGCCGGCAGTAGCCACAGCCTTAGGCGGCTTGCCCCTGGCTGTGGAACTGACCGCCGCTTATGCCGGGCAACAGAAACACAGCATGCAACGCGTGCTCACCGATTTGCAAGCACATGGTTTGGGAGCAACCTCTTTGGACGATCCACAACGCGGCTTGCGCTATAGCTTCCAGCGCTCCTGGCAGGTGTTGACCCCTGCCCAACAAGACCTCTTTGCCAGCTTGTCAGTGATTGAGGGGGCCACCTTCCTACGCGCCGCCGCCGAAGCCCTGGCAAACGCGAGCGCCCCGCCACCCACTGCCCAGGTGGATGCCCTGGTCACCCTGGCTCTGGTGGAGGCGTTGCCAGGGGAACGCTTGCGCCTGCATCCGCTCTTGCGTGCCTTTGCGCAAGAACACCTCACCCCGGACCTCCGCGAACAAGCAAACCGTGCGCTGGCGACGTTCTATGCGGCTTATGTCCATGCAACCACCGATCGCGATCTCGCACCTGACGAGACAAGCATCAGCGCGGCCATCGAGTGGGCACACGAACACAACGAAGGCGCGCTGGTAGCGCAGCTGTGTCTGGGCATGTGCAATTTTTGGCGCGACCGCAGCCGCACTGTGGCCAGCCGCCGCTTTCTGCCCTGGGGCATCGCCGCAGCAGAAGCCATCGCCAACCACACTGGCGAGGACACCGACAAAAACCGCCTGGCACGTCTGGTGCTGGCTTATGGCGACGTCCTCTATGTAACGGGCCAGACGGACGCCGCCGAACAAGCGTTTATGCGCAGCCGCGCTCTCTTTCTGGAGACCGGCCAAGAGCGCGACGCTGCTGTCGCCCTGAGCCAGATGGGGGACATCCTGTTGCGACGGGGGGATGTGGCCGGTGCCGAGGCGGCCTACCAGCAATACCAGCAGATCATGCACCAGGTGGGCGACCAACAGCAAGAGGGTGTGGCGCTGAGCAAGCTGGGGGACATCCTGTTGCAACGGGGGGATGTGGCCGGGGCCGAGGCGGCCTACCAGCAATTCCAGCAGATCATGCACCAGGTGGGCGACCAACGCGGCGAGGGTGTGGCGCTGGGCAAGCTGGGGGACATCCTGGTGCGACGGGGGGATGTGGCCGGGGCCGAGGCGGCCTACCGCCAAGCCCAGCAGATCATGCACCAGGTCGGCGACCAACGCG
>JAJPKG010000199.1 GCA_021323815.1 Pseudomonadota bacterium | reverse complement strand
GGTTTCCGGCATGTTCTTCACCTTCCTGATCGCCGCTGGCTATCTCTGGAACCGCAAGCCGGCCTTCGTGCGGTTGGGCATGGTCTTTGGCTTTGTGTATGCTGCGCTGGCCGTTGTGGCGACGCATGACACGGCGGACCCGACCCATCCGGGCCAGCTGCCGGTCTCGCTGGCGCTGGGCGTCGGCATCGCCGTGCTCGCCGTTGTGTGGACCATCTCAACCCAGCGCGAATTTGTTCCCGCCGAAGCCCGCGCCGTGCAACTTGGCTGCACCGGGCAATGGCTGGTGATGGGAACGCTGATGGCCATCTACATCGGTGGTTTCGGCCTGTTCTCGTTCGCGCAGTTCTTCGACACCGAGCAAAACCTGATCATCCAGCAGGGCGGCAACGCGCTGCACGACGCCTATTGGGTGCTGCTGATCTGCGGCGCGCTGGCCGCCATCCAGTTCGCCTTCCTGGTGCGGCACGACCCGCTGGGCAACGTGCGCAAGTTCGCGCTGTGGATGATTTTCATCGGCGCGGCCATGCAGATTGCCGCCTCGGTGCACTTCGATCTCAGCCTCAACCCCTTCCCCAGCGCTGGCGGCAACCCTGTGAACTGGGCCTTTTATTTTGGCGTGGTGATCGAGGTTTTCGGCATTCTCGCCGCTATGTGGGGCGCTTTCCAGACCAAAGCGTATGGCCTCCTGTTCGGCACGTTGGCTTCCGCCGCCATCGGTCTTGTGCTGGCCGTCGCCACCTATTTCTTGCCGGGCAAACATTATGATGTAGTGGTTGCCTTCAGCATTCTGGGCAGTCTGGGCGCGATTCTCTACGCCATCTATGGCAAAGACGCGCCTGACCCGCTGCTGCGTTTCAGCCAGGGTGCTGCCGCTCCACCGGCAACCATGCCCACGACAACAGAAGCCGGTTTGCCGGAGTAACGCCTTTCATCTTGAGAAAAATCCCCTGTCCGTCGTCGGGCAGGGGATTTCTCGTGCCACTTCAATCGCTGGTTGTCGTGGATACCTGCGCCTCATTCCACGAAACGATAGCCCACGCCCCACACCGTCGTGATCTTCTCCCCCAGCTCGCCCAGCTTCTTGCGCAGCCGCACGATGTGGCTATCCACCGTGCGGTCCGCACCGTCATAGGGATAGCCCCAGATGCGTTCCACCAGAAACTCGCGGCTGAACGCCCGGTTGGGGTGCGCCGCCAGCAGCGCCAGCAGATCAAACTCTTTGGGGGTCAGATCCACCGGCTGGCCGTCGAGCGTGACAGCGTGGTTGGCAATGTCGATATGCAGCGGCCCGCGTGTGATGGCCTGCGGCGCGGGCGGCACATCGTCACCAGCCTCGCCCGGCGCGCCGGCACCAGCCAGGCGCACATCCAGCGCCACGCGGCGCAGCATCGCTCGCACCCGCGCCAGCAACTCGCGCATGCTGAACGGCTTCAGCACATAGTCATCCGCGCCGACTTCCAGCCCCAGCACCCGGTCGATCTCCTCAGAGCGTGCCGTCAGCATGATGATCGGCATCAGATGATTGGTGCGCAGTTGCCGGCACACCGCCAGCCCATCCATCCCCGGCAGCATCCAATCTAAAATCACCAGGTCCGGCACGCGTTCCTGCACCAGGCGCAGCGCCGTCGGCCCGTCAAACGCCTGCCGCACCTCATGCCCTTCCGCTTCCAGGTGCGAGCGAATCAAGTGATTCATGTCAGTCTCATCTTCAACAAGAAGAACGGACGCCATAGCTTCCCCTTCCTGGAATAGATTGCATCACGCTTTCCCATTCGTTGTACCACACCGGTGAGCTTCCCCCGCTTCGTGCTGGTCCCATCGCTTTTGGGTCTTTCCACCCCAGCAAAGCTGGCGGAAAGGACCAGGGGGTGGTGCCAATATTCGCAATCCAGTCGAGAATGGAAACGGATAACGACGAGTTTGGCACGGCAAGTGCGAAAGAGATGGGCGGCTGAGTTGAATGCCAGCAAAGTGAAGCACGAAGCCTTCACTTCTTTGCGTGGTGAGTATACTGGCAGAGGGACACCTGATCCCCACGCCTCTCACCCAGGTTCCTGTCGGGCATGGATGCCGCGTGATGAGCGCCTGGCGGCATCCCCCTATAGTGATGAGCGCGCTCGCACAAAAAAGTCAACACGACGTTGGAGGAACATTCATCATGGCGAAGGATACGCAGGCGAACGGTCAGGGAGCGACGGAAAAACCCCCCACCACCGTCCAAGAAGCAGGCCGCAAGGGCGGTCGCCGCGTCAAAGAGAAATATGGTCAGGCATTTTACGTTGAGATCGGTAAAAAGGGCGGTCGCATGATCGCCGAGAATCGCGGCTCAGAATATTATGCGGAGATCGGCAAGAAGGGCGGCGAGACGGTGCGCCAGCGTCACGGTTCCGAATTCTTTGCCACCATCGGCAAAAAGGGCGGCGACGAAGTGAAGCGCAAGCACGGCCCGGAATATTACTCCATCATCGGCAAAAAGGGCGGCGAGGCTCCGCGCAAGACCGACAAGCGTCGCGCCACCACATCCACCACGCCGACCGCGTAATACGACATCTCCGCTGACACACAGCCAGGTAGCTTGCACCGATCCATCCTGGCTGTTTTTGTGCCACACTCTCCCTCGGTTCTGGGGTTGCGTTCGATTTGTTCTCAAACTCCCCCTCCCCAGCGAAGCTGGAGAGGGGGTCGGGGGGTGGGGCTAAGCTGCACGTCTCTGCACCCCCGCATCCGCGGTTTCCAGGACGCGCGCCAGCGTTTCGACCACCAGCGGATCGAATTGGCTGCCTGCGCAGCGGCGCAACTCGTCCAGCGCCCAGGCGGCATCGCGCGCCGGGCGATAAGGGCGATCAGTGATGATGGCATCAAACGAATCCACTACCGCAATGATGCGCGCCCCCAGCGGAATGGCTTCGCCTGCCAGCCCATCGGGATATCCCGTACCGTCCCAGCGCTCGTGGTGCGCGCGAATGGTGGCGACACATCCGCGCAATGCGGGAACGTTGCTGGCGATCTCTGCGCCGATGCAAGGATGTTGGCGCATCAGCACCCATTCGTCTTCAGCGAGCTTGTCGGACTTGCGCAAGATGGCATCGGGGATGGCGACCTTGCCGATATCGTGCAGTTGGCCCGCCACCTCAATCATGCGCGCTTCCGCCGCGCCCAGCCCCAGCGCCAGGGCGATCTGCATCGCCAATGTGCCGACGCTGGATGTGTGCTCGCCCGTATACCTATCCCGCGCCGCCAGCATATCCGCCAGCGCTTTGACCGTTCCCATCAGGGCTTGCTCGTCGCGTGAGTCGCCGGTTTCGCGCTGCACAGCCATTTCCTGCACCGCTGTGTCATGCGCCATGCGCACCTGATTGCGGCCCAGGTGTTTCGCCGCATACATCGCCTTGTCGGCGGCGTCCAGCAGGAGAGCGCGCTCGTGCGCGTGGTCGGGGAACACGGCCACGCCAACTGAACACGTCAGGTGAATGCCTCCACCGATTTGGAATGAATGACTGGCAATCGTCGCGCGCAATCGTTCGGCGACCGTTTCCGCCCCTGCAAGGGGTGTGTCGGGCAACAGCAAAATGAATTCCTCACCACCCCAGCGCCCGATGTTATCCTCGGCCCGCAACAGATCGCGCACAACATGCGTGAATTCCTGCAAAATCATGTCGCCGACGGGATGCCCGTAACTATCATTCAACGCCTTGAAATGATCGATATCGCAGAGAATCACGGTATATGGCCGCTGGTGCCGCCGGGCATGCGCCAGATCGCGCTCCAATGTTTCCATCAGCGCGCGGTGGTTCAGCGCTTTGGTTAAGGGATCCAGCGTTGCCAGCTCAGCCAGTTGCCTGTTCGCCTGGCTCAACGCTTCATTGTTCGCGCGCAACTCTTCTTCCAGGCATCGCGTTTCCTCATAGGCATCGGTGAGCGCCTCGTGGCTGGCTTGCAGTTCCAGATGCGTGTCGAGTAATTGCTCATTTTTGAGCATCAGTTGCTTGCGCAGATGCATGAATTGGCCGATGGTGATGCCGATGATAAACATGGAACTGCCGCCCACGAGCCAACTGGAAAACGTTTCCTTCGACCAGGGCAAGCCTTCGAGCACGCTATTACACACCGCCAGACCGCTCAGGAGCACGATGTTGGCGACGAGGCTTCCCTTGCGAGCGCGCAGCAGCGCGGCAATGATGATGGGGATGATGGAAAGCGCGGGATACGCGCCCATCGCGTCAGGCTCTGCGCCGGGAAGGCAATAGGGGATGAAGAACACGCCACAGAAAAACGCGATGATCAACCACGCCCGGTACCGGGAGAGGGCGGCGCATCCGCGCGGAGCTTGCCTGATGTGCGGTGACATGGGCGAAACATATCCTCTTCATGCCGGTTCTGCTTTCTTCTATCGGCAGGATGAGGATATTTCTCAACAGGCATGAAAAAAGGACGGCGGCACCGCTGCCGTCGTCCCTGAGCAGAAAGATCGCTCGACGCCTCACGACGGAATGGCGTCGATGATGGTGCAGACCTGATTCGGCGGTGCCAGCGAGCAGATGGTCTTGAGGATATTCAGCACGTTGCGCACTTTGGTCAGTGGCAGTGGGAAGGGCAGCGAGACGCCGGCAGCGGTGAAATTCATCGAATCCACGTGCCATGCGGTCGCGGCATCGGTGCCGATGGCGCTGATCTGCGCCGGCATGTTGGTGAAACGCTCGAAATCGATGCCGAATTTCACCGTTGCGGACCGCGCGTTGCCGCTCAGATAGACGTCCTGCAAGTGGCAGCCTTTCACCGCGCCCGTCACCTGCACCGAAGCGCGGGCGTCATCCTGAAAGACATTCGACGGCCCGGCGGACTGCTGAAAGTTAGCCGACAGGCGATTATACGCGCCGCCGAAATCAGAACTGGCGAGCGACTGGCAAAACTGGTAGGTGGCGGCCAGCGGCATCACTGCCAGATCCGGCGCGGCGGTCAGGCCGCTGTTGCTGCCGTTGGCGAACTGCAAGCGCGCCGTTTCAGTGCCGCCCTTCGCCCGCGAGAGCAGATCCGTCGCGCTGGCTTGCCCCACCGTTCCCACGCTGCAATGCGTTACCACGCCGCGCTGGCTATCCAGCGCGCGCATGCTGGCCGCGTAGGCTTCCGCTGAGACCAGGCCCTGGAACGATGACGCGAATAGGCTGTACGCGCCGGCATAATCTTGATGCATGATCGCCTGGCAATAGCGGCTGGCGATAGCCTGCGGGCCGCTGTTGGCGCGCACAATGACAAAGGCCGCGCCGGCCACCACCAACACCACCGCCACCGCAGCGCCGATCCAGAGCGGCAACCGCTTGCGCCGTTCAGCCGCATCCGCCTGCACGGCAGCGGTGCGCCGCCAACGGCCCCTGCGATCTTGTTGATAAAAATCGGAACTCATGCCATGAACATCCTCGCAGTGCGATAACGACCACAGATCGCTTGACCTGTGCCGCCTGAACGATTCGTGCTTGTAGCATAGCGGCTGGGCAATCGACACTGCTAGTGAATTTTTCTCAGTGCGTATGTGAAGCTGATCATAGACTATTGTCTCTTGCAGTCACTCCCATCCGTGCGTTAGGATCAAAGACAACGCCATCACCAGGAGCACGCATGATATGACCCCAACCTTGCCGGACCAGCACCCTGCTCGCAGCGCGCCGGAACCGTCCTCCACCGGTTCAGCGGACCCCAGCCTTTCGCCGCAGGCGCAACGGGCGCGCCGCCGGG
>JAJPKG010000195.1 GCA_021323815.1 Pseudomonadota bacterium | reverse complement strand
TGCGCGAATAGGCGGCGCGGATGGGGGCGACGGGATCATGCGTGCGCTGGAGCCAGCCCGCGAGGTCGCGATAATAAAAGGCGAGCCAGTCGTCGTTGCGCAACGCCGCCACGCCGCCGGCCAGGGCTTCGTGACCGCCCGCGCCGATGTAAAAGGGGAAGCGCCCCTGGGTCTTGCGCGCTTTCAGCGTTTCGTTGATGGTGCGTGCCATGACCATCTGTTTGTAACAATCGACCGGATCAAACGCGACGGCCTGTGCGGCTCCGGTTTTGGTATTGGTTTCGGTCGCCATATGTGCTCCCTGACGTTTCATGAAATCTGCGTTGATGGACGGTGCGACGCTGCGCCGCGCCGCCAGAGAACGGCTGCACCAGCAGTATAACATGTTTTGGCGAGGGGGGCGGCATGCCGGCGGGAGACAGGGCGATTATGGGAGATAACCGCTAGTCTCAGGGGGAGCTGATGTGATATAATGAATGCGATTGTGCATCCTTTCAGGCGATTTTTGCGGTGCATGTCGCGCCGGAGGCTCAACCTTCCGGCTCGGAAGAGAGAACCCTACGAGCTGCGATGGGCGTGATGTATCGCGCCCCCGCGTGTTCCCCTCTTTCCAGCTTTGGCGGGGAGGGGGTCAGGGGATGGGACCGCCTGTGTTCATAGAAAACCACTGAGGTGAAAAAACCGTGTTGCAAACCCGCCATGATCTGCGGAACCTTGCGATCATTGCCCATGTTGATCATGGCAAAACAACCCTGGTTGACGGCTTGCTCAAGCAAAGCAAAATTTTCCGTGACAATCAGCATGTCGGCGAATTGATCATGGACTCGAATGACCTGGAACGCGAGCGCGGCATCACCATATTGGCCAAGAATACCGCCATCACCTATCGCGGCATCAAGATCAACATCATCGACACGCCCGGCCACGCCGACTTTGGCGGCGAGGTGGAGCGTGTGCTGAATATGGCGGACGGTTGTCTGTTGTTGGTGGATGCCGCCGAGGGGCCGATGCCCCAGACGCGCTTCGTGCTGCAAAAGGCGTTTCAGGTTGGCTTGAAACCGATTGTCGTCATCAATAAAATCGATCGCAAAGACGCGCGGCCCGAAGAAGTGCTGAGCATGACGCAGGATCTGTTTCTGGATCTCGCCACGCGAGACGACCAGCTTGATTTTCCGGTGCTGTATGCCATTGGACGCGAGGGCATTGCCAAGCGCTCGCTGGATGACGACAGCACGGACCTGCAACCGCTGTTCGAGACGATCATCGAGACGGTGCCTGCGCCGCAGGTGGATGTGGACGCACCGGTGCAGATGCTGGTGACGACGCTGGATTACGATGATTATAAGGGCAAATATGCCATCGGGCGAGTGCATCGCGGCACCTTTAAGACGGGCCAGGCGTTGATGTTGATTGACCGCGAGGGCAAGCAGTCGCGCCAGAAAATCGCCGGCATCTTCACCTATCAGGGCTTGAGGCGCTATGAGGTCGAGGAAGCGCAGGCGGGCGACATTGTGGCGCTGACGGGCATCAGCGCCGCCAACATCGGCGAGACGCTGGCGGATGTGAACGCGCCGGAAGCGCTGCCGACCATCGAGATCAGCGAGCCGACGCTGAAGATGACATTTGGCGTGAACACCAGCCCATTCGCGGGCAAAGAGGGCAAGTGGAGCACGTCGCGCCAGTTGCGCGCCCGGCTGTATCGCGAGCTTGAGACGAACGTGAGCCTGCGCGTCGCCGATGGTGCCAGCGCGGATGAATTCGTCGTTTCCGGGCGCGGCGAGCTGCACCTGTCGGTGTTGATCGAGACGATGCGCCGCGAGGGCTATGAATTGCAAGTTTCGCGCCCCGAAGTCATCACCAAAGAGATTGACGGCGTGCGCTGCGAGCCGATGGAGCATCTGGTCATTGACACCTTTGAGCAGTATATCGGCGCGATTACCGAGAATATGTCGAAGCGGCTGGCGAAGGTGACGAACATCCACCACGACGGGCGCGGCAACGTGCGGCTGGAATATTCCGTGCCGACGCGCGGGTTGATCGGCTTTCGCAATCAGTTTTTGACGCTGGTGCAGGGCAACGGCGCAATGGCGACGATCTTTGAGGGTTACGCGCCCTGGCAGGGGCCGCTGCCAACCTCGCGCAACGGCGCGCTGATCGCCAGCGAGAGCGGCGTGGCGACGACGTATGGGCTGAATAACGCCCAGCAGCGCGGCGACACGTTCATCGATCCCGGCACCCCGGTCTATGAAGGGATGATCGTCGGGCTGAACTCGCGGCCTGACGACCTGGCGGTGAACGTCTGCAAGGAAAAGAAGCTGACCAACATCCGTTCATCGACCTCTGATATCGCCGTGCGCCTGACGCCGCGCGTCATTCTGAGCCTGGAACAATCGCTGGATTTCATCAACGCCGACGAGCTGGTGGAAGTGACGCCCCAGAACGTGCGCCTGCGCAAGCGCTACCTGACACAGCACGAACGCAACCGCCTGCGGGACCTCGCCGGCGTGCAGGCGGAGTAGCCCCGCCCCCCGACCCCCTCCCCAGCAGCATTGGAGAGGGGGAGTTTTTTTATTCCTGGTCACATAAGCTCACAGATAGCGAACGTTGGGTTCCGGCGGCAATTTCTCGCCGGTTTCGGCATCGGTGTTCGTCGCTTCATATAAGTCGTCCGGCAGGATGCGCTGTGGCGTGATGCTGGTGGCATCGGCGATGATAAACCAGCCGCGCAGTTCCTGGATGGTCCGCCCGGCTTCGTCTGTGGCATCGGTGTCGCAGCGCAGGATGAGCGAACTGGTGTGGGCGATGTGATCCATCAGCAATTCGCGCGCACCCTTGTCTTTACCAAAGACGACCCGCCCATCTTCTGAGCGTTCCATGTGCAGTTGGATGGAGCTCTCATCAGTGGCCGAGGTGACGTGAGCAATCGAGGTACAGTAGCCGGCCAGTTCATCTATGAATGCGGAAAGATTGTCGATGCGCTCTAAAACTGTTCTCTGGCAGCAGCGCGGCAATTCGTACTTCTGAAGCAGCGGCGCTAATTCCAGATCCTGCACATGCGTGAGAACTGCGATTTCGCATTCAATTTCAGTATCTCCCACGAGATCATGAAAAGCGATCTCTTGAAAAATGTCCGGTATCGTTCGCGCCTGATCGTCATATTCCTGATGAATATATGCGACAAGCTGCTGAAAATACTGCGGATCTTCTTGCCGCAAACGGACGAGCGCCTGTTGGTAAAATGGCGCGAGGATGGCATGCAGATCGCGCTGCATGTCGTTGCCGAACGTGGGAAAGTCCCAGCCGTGCCCTGATTCATAGGACGGTTCGCGATAGCCGGCGTATTCTTCCCAGAAATCGGCCACCGTGCGGTAGTTTTCCAGGATGAAGGGCATCTTGGTATCGACGAGTTCGCCACTGGCGTCCCAGGGTGTTCGCTGCTCGTAATCGACGATATGACGTGTCTTATTCTGAAACGCCTCGGCAATCGCCCTGGCGATCTCATCGGTGATTTGGGGCAAAGACTGTTGAATGGTTTCCCGGTACGCAGCGGCTAACGGCTCGAAAGAAATAGGCATCGCTTGCTCTCCCCATCAGCTTTATCAGGCGGTGAACGTATCAGCAATGCCTACAGTATCTCACATTCAACCAGGAAAGAAAGGCATGCGCCGCTTTCGAGAAAGCTGTTGGCAACTTTCTGCGGAATAGCTTCCTTTTCTTCAAACCCTTCGCGTCTCTTCGTCTCCTTCGTGTTCTTCGCGTTCCCGTCCTTTAGCGACCGCGCGTGATGTCACCCACCATTGCATCCACGGTTTGCAGGGCGTGGGCATTGAGGGTGAAAGTGCGTTCGCCGATGATGAGCGCGGCCATCTCGCGGCTGAGATCCACGCGGGGGGCTTCCAGCGCGCCTGGCAGCAATTGGCCGAAACCGGGCTGGCCGGGTGTGCCGCGCAGGGGCGCGCCCGATGACACTGTTGCCAGATAAGTGGAATCCCCCGCCGCCTGCAAGCCCTGCGGGTTGGGAAAGCGCATCAGTTGCAATTGCCCCACCGGCTGCAAGACGCCGTTGATCTGCGCCTGCACCTGGCCGGATGGCGTGATGACCGGTTCCAACGCGCCTGGGGGCAACGTGACGGGTGGTTGCACGAGCAGTCCGGCGATGGTGAGGCGACCGAGGCCGTCTTGTTGCAGCTTGCCCAGGCGCGTATAGCCGGTGGTGCCGTCGGGCCGCGCCACCTGGAAATAGCCGTCGCCGGTGATGGCGACATCCAGCGGGTTGCCGGTGGTGATGGGCTGGCCGAACAGGCCGGAGCGCGGCGCAGCTTCCATCACCGCGCCCACGCCCTGCACCGTGTTGGTGGCGCTGCTCGTCACCAGATTGCGCGGGTCGGCATCTTGATAATCGAGATCCATGAGTGTGGGGTCAGCGGCGTCGAAGCCGGGGGTGTTGGCGTTG
>JAJPKG010000063.1 GCA_021323815.1 Pseudomonadota bacterium | reverse complement strand
TGGCCGTCGTCCTGCCACCCTTCGCGTTTCCCACGCAGATGACGCCGGCGGCGTTGCGCGCCCATTTCCTCGCCGTCGCCGACGCCAGCCCCATCCCTCTCTTGATCTATAACATGCCGGCGAACACGGCGAACATCGACATGAGCGCGGATCTCATGCTGGATCTGGCGCGGCACGAGAACATCATCGGCGTGAAAGACAGTGGTGGGCAGGTGGCGAAGCTGGCGCGCGTGGCGGCGGAAGCCAAGCCCGGTTTCGCCGTGCTGGCTGGCAGCGGCAGCTTTTTGCTGCCGACACTGAGCGTTGGCGGCACGGGGGCCATCGCGGCTGTGGCGAACGTCATACCTGATCTCACCTGCCGGGTGTATGATCTATGGCGGCAGCGCTATGAAGCCGAGACGGTGGTGGCCGCGAAGGTGCTGGAAGCCTACGCGCAACGCACCCAGGCGGCGATCATCCCGTTGAATCAGTTTGTGACGGCAACGTATGGCGTGGCGGGATTAAAAGCGGCATTGCAGCACGCGCGCAGCTATGGGGGAGATCCGCGCCTACCGTTGCTGCCGCTGGGCGAAGCGGAACGGCGCGTGCTGCCACACCTGATGGCGGCGCTGGCGGAAATGCAATAGAGCAGCTGGGGAATGTTCCACGTGGAACAGCGAAAGGCACAGTAGTATGCTACAGAATCCGACGGCGATGCAGCAGCGCATCATCCGCAACTTCGTGCGCCGCAACATTCAGGGATGGGGAAAGCCGCTGGCATTCACCAAACAGCGCGTTCAACTGGGCGGTCTTTTCGCGCTGGTGACGGTTGCGCTTTTCATTATCTTCAATATGGTGAGCAGAGCCGGCTCGGCGGCGAGTTCGGGATCGTGGGTCGGCACGTTTTTGTTTTTTCTGACCGGTTTATGCTTTATCCTCGCGCTGGGAATGCTCTGGCCGTCGTTGCTGCCCTATCTGCGCGCCACGCAACAGCCGGTTGAGCAGATCGGTGGCACAGTAGAGGCCACCATCTGCAATGCGGCGAGCTTCTTTCCCGTTGCCCGCGACGGCTATCATTTCATCACCCTGCGGCAAGGCAATGGGCAACTGCGCGCCTTTGCCATCAGTCCCGAATTGCACGCTCAGGTTTGCCAGCCGGGGCGCAAGGTGACGCTGACGGTCATTCCCGGCATCGAGCATGTGACGCGCGTGGTGGAAAATTGATCGTCACCAGCGCGATTCGCCCAGTTGATACGTCGTCTGGTCGAGCAGTGGGCTGAAGCCCAGGCTGCGATAGAGATTTTCAGCGGGATTGCCGACAGCGACATAGAGGCAGGTCCACGCGAAGCCCAGCGCCAGCGTTTCATGGACCAGATAGCGCAACACGTGGCCCGCTACGCCGTGCTGGCGCGCCGGGGGAATGGTGGCCACACCGTAGATGGTCGGCACGCGCTCCCACAAGGAGACATACGCGCCGCTCACCGGCTCGCCGCGCAGCCGTCCCAGATAATATTGATACCAGTGCGCCTGCTGCTCGTCCCAGCGCTCGCGCCCGCGCACCAGCACGTGATCCAGCGTGGGATGCTGCTGATGGTTGAAGCCCCAACTGCTGATGCGCTCATACGTCTGCATCTCTTGCAGGGTAGCGACGGGGGAGACAGTGATATCCGGCGCGGGGTGCGCGGCGGGCAGCAACTCGCCGATGCGCCCCATCAGCCGCAGCGTCTCGCGGATGTAATAGCGATGAGCGCTGAGCGCGGCTTCCAAGAGAGGATCGTCCCGGCCATGCGTGAAGGTCCATTGCACCGCCAACCAGCGCTCGCGTGCGAAGCGATTGACGCGCTCGATCATCTCATCCGCTTTGCCGGGACGCGGCTGAGCGCTATTCACCAGCAGCATGCCGCCGCTGAGTTGAAAGTGCGCGCTGCCCACTCCCCGCAGCGACGGCCCGGCGTCATTCATGCGCTCGCGCCGTTGTGTTAGCACCGCCTCTGCCAGCGTTGTCAGCGTCGTTGTCGTCATATGTTCTCCGCTTGCGCGCCGTCGCGCCTCATGCCCAACTCACGAATGCCGATGCTCCTCTATTATAAGATCAGGGTGTCGAGTGTGCATGTTTGTTCGTCAGTGCTCGCTCACGACGGCGGTTTCTCATGGATGCCAGCGACCCTGAGACGACGAACGCCCGGATTTTTTCAGCTTGCATCTCTGATTCGTGACCTTCTCTAGAGAGCCGAAAAGCTGATATACTGAGACGGTCAGCTATGTCAAGCCCGGCTCATCGTTTCCTTGTGAGCAGAGGAAGAACATCGCTGTTCTCACGTACACCGCTGTACATCACCTCAGTACGACACGCAACGCTGCCGAAAGGCAGATGAGGAGGACATTTCATGGTGACCCGCGTAGGCATCAATGGTTTTGGGCGCATAGGCCGCCAGACGCTGAAAGCGATTTTAGAGCGCCACCCCCGCGAACTGGAAGTGGTGGCGATCAACGATCTGACCGATCCGCAGACGAACGCACAGCTATTCCGCTATGACTCAACCTATGGCCGCTTCCCCGGCGAGGTTGCGGTGGACGGCAGCGATCTGGTGGTCAACGGCCAGAAAATCAAAGTTTTCTCCGAACGCGATCCGGGCCAGATTCCCTGGGGCAACGTGAACGCGGATATCGTCATTGAGTCCACCGGTCTTTTCACCGACGCCACGAAGGCTGCCGCGCACCGCCGCGATTCGGTGAAGAAAGTGATCATCTCCGCTCCCGCCAAGAATGAAGATATCACTGTTGTGCTGGGCGTCAACCAGGATCTGTATGATCCGGCAAAGCACCACATCATCTCCAACGCCTCTTGCACGACGAACGGTCTGGCCCCGCTGGTGAAAGTGCTCAATGACGCCTTCGGCATCGAATATGGCCTGATGAGCACCATTCACAGTTACACGAACTCTCAGGCGCTGCTGGACGTGGTGAAGAAGGATATCCGTGAGGCGCGGGCGGCGGCGCTCAATATTGTGCCGGCATCGACGGGCGCGGCAAAAGCGGTGGTGCTGGTGCTGCCCGAACTGAAGGGCCGCCTGCATGGCATCTCCTTCCGCGTGCCCACGCCGACGGTCTCCATCGTCGATTTCACCTGCCTGCTCAAGACCGATCTCGGTGATGACGGCGCGGCAAAGGTCAACGCAGCGCTGAAAGCCGCCGCCGAAGGACCGATGAAGGGCATCCTGGGCTACACCGAAGAAGAGCTGGTCTCTATGGACTTCAAGGGCGATGAACGCTCGTCTATTGTCGATAGCAAACTCACGACGGTGCTGGGCGGCAGGTTCGTCAAAGCCTGCTCATGGTATGACAACGAGTGGGGCTATTCCTGCCGCGTGTCGGATCTCACGGCATTCGTCGGCGAGCGGCTGTAAAGGGTTACGAAACACGGAGGACACGAGAATTGTTCAGGGAAAGACACGGAATGTTGTGTTCAACTTTTCCGTGTTCTTTGGTGTAAACTTCCGTGCCCTCCGTGTTCCATATTCTCTCTTGGGGAGGAGTGTTCCACGTGGAACATCCTCTCGTTGCTTTAGAAAGGATGCGGGATGAATAAGGCGACGATCCGCGATGTTGATCTCGCGGGCAAGCATGTGTTGATGCGCGCCGATTTCAACGTGCCGCTCGACGCTGAGGGGCGCATCACCGATGATATTCGCATCCGCGCCGCGCTACCGACGATCCGCTATATCCTTGATCATGGCGCGGCGCTGGTGCTGATGTCGCACCTCGGTCGCCCGAAGGGGCCGGACCCGAAAGACTCTTTGCAACCGGTCGCGGCGCGGCTGAGCGAGTTGCTCGGCCAGAACGTGCCGCTGGCGGCGGATTGCGTGGGGCCGGATGTTGAGGCGCAGGCGAGAGCGTTGCAGCCGGGCCGGGTGTTGCTGCTGGAAAATCTGCGCTTCCATAAGGAAGAGGAAAAGAACGATCCGGCGTTCGCGGCGGATCTGGCGAAGCTCGGTGATATCTATGTCAATGATGCGTTCGGCACCGCGCACCGAGCGCACGCTTCCACCGAGGGCGTGGCGCACCTGCTGCCGGCCTACGTGGGTTTCTTGATGGAAAAGGAACTGAACTTCCTGGGATCGACGCTGGAAGATCCGAAGCGCCCACTGGTGGCCATCACCGGCGGCGCGAAGGTGTCGGATAAAATCGCCGTGCTAGAACGCCTCATCACCCTGGCGGATGCCATCCTCATCGGCGGAGGCATGGCCAACACCTTCTTCAAGGCCGAGGGCCTGAAGGTCGGCGATTCGCTGGTGGAAGACAGCAAGCTCGATGAGGCGCGGCGCATCCAGCAGATGGCGCGCGAGCACAACGTGCGCTTTGTTTTGCCGGTAGACGCCGTCATCGCGGATCGCTTTGCCGCCGACGCGCAATCACAGGTGGTGTCGGTGGATCAGGTTCCCGACGGCTGGCGCATCCTCGACATCGGCCCGCAGACCGTCGCGGCGTTTGAGGACGTGCTGAACGGCGCGCAAACTATCGTCTTCAACGGCACGCTGGGCGTGGCAGAGTTCCCCGCCTTCGCCAAAGGGACCAACGCGGTCATCGACACGCTGGTGAAACGCACTGAAGCCGGCGCAACGGTGATCATCGGCGGCGGCGACAGCGCGGCGGCAGTGGAAGCGGCGGGCGCGGCGGACAAAGTGACGCACGTTTCTACCGGCGGCGGCGCGTCGCTGGAATTCCTGGAAGGCAAGACTTTGCCTGGCGTCGCGGCCCTGCGCGACAAAGGAGCGTGACCCATGCGGACCCCCATCGCGGCGGGCAACTGGAAGATGAATTTCGGCCCGCGCCAGGCGGCGCAGTTCGCCAGCGTCATCCGCGATCCCTTGCGCGCCATCTCCGGCGCAGAAATCGTGCTCTTCCCGCCGTTCATCTCGATCCCCGCTGTGCATCAGATCCTCGCCGGCACCACCATCGGTCTCGGCGCGCAAAATCTGAGCGATCAGCCGGGCGGGGCGTACACTGGCGAGGTGGCGGCGAGCATGATCGCGGAATTGTGCCAGTGGGTGATCGTCGGCCATTCGGAACGCCGCCACTATTATGGCGAGACGGACGCGCTGGTGAACAGCAAGACGCGCCTGGCGCTCAGCGCGAATCTGACGCCCATCGTCTGCGTGGGCGAGGATCTGGAAGACCGCGAGGCTAACCTGACCGAGCGCGTCATCACCACCCAGGTGCGCGGCAGTTTGGGGGATCTCCCTGCCGAGCAAATCGGGCGCGTGGTGGTGGCTTATGAGCCGGTGTGGGCCATCGGCACCGGTCGCGCCGCCACCCGCCAGGACGCCGAGGATGTGATTCAACTCATCCGCGCGCTGATGAGCGAACTCTATGGCCAGGGCGTCGCCGACAACACCCGCATCCTCTATGGCGGCAGCGTGACGGCGGCCAACATCGGCGAATTCATGGCCTCGCCGCAGATCGATGGCGCGTTGGTCGGCGGCGCGAGCCTCAAACCAGAGTTTGTGGATATTGCCAACGTGATTGCATCATCCAAAGCGGGGGCATAGGGCGAGCAATAGACGAGGCACGAAGAACATCTTATCCTTCGCGCCTCGTCTTTATTGTTGCAACCAGCGTGTCACCCCATCAGCGAATGCCTGTGTCAGAAAGGGGCCTGCTAAGCAGATGTGAAATTGCACCAGCCACACATGTTGCACCGCAAATTCCTTTTCTCGCTCGTTGATCTCAATACACACCTCGGTTTTCATTGAGAAAGGGACATCATCCATGCGTTACAACCTTTTCGCTTTGCTTCTGTGTCTGACATCATTGATGGGTTGCTCGACCGCAACCGTCACGGTAACGAGCACGGGAAGCACAACCTCAACAACTTCGGTTGCCTCGACTCCGACGTCTGTTCCCGCGCCAGCAGGACTCAACACTATCGACTGGCAGAACACCAGCTATCCTGACATGTGCCACATCAATGGCGGCAATAATGTCACCGTGACCAATGGCTTCTCACAGGAAGTCAATCATATCAAGCTGCAAGTGCTTGATCCCGTCTTCGGCTATATCACTCGCTCCAACCAGCTCGATGTCATGGTTCCCTACACCTGTATTGGGATCATGGATAGTGGCAATGGCCTCCTCGTTTTTTCCGGTAATGCTAGCAATCCGACGGTGGTTGGGAAATTGCCGTTGGCGGCGAGCAAATATCCCATGTTCTCCGTTCTGACCGAGGCTATCATTTCTCATAAGTTGGAATTGCAGGGCTATGGCTACTCCTCCGGTGCTGTGCCGCAATGCTGCCCGGATGTCACCATCCTTGATACCTACACGTGGAACGGCTCGGCATTCGCGCTGAGCAGCCATCAGGCAAACACCCTCGGCGCTCAACTTTATCCATAAACATCGAAACCAGTGAAGCAGCCGACATGATATACCGGGGCGGAACGATCAAAGGACACGTCTGAAGGAGCTTGCATGTCTGATCATCTTTCCGCCGCGCAATCTGTTGATATCGATCAAAACAGCGCCATCTGCACGGTTTTGGGTGCATATTCCGGCGGGCCGCCGGGCATGCTCAGCGCGGCGCGGATGGCGTCGATGCGGGCGTGCAGGCGCTCGCGATAGCCTTCCGGCGCTTCAGTCCAGCGATACCAGTCGGCGTAACGCTCCATCAGGTCGGGGCGCTCGCGTTGCAGCCAGCGAAAGAAGACGGGGCGCACGTCGGGATGCAGCCGTAGCGTGCCGGCGACGATCCACTGCGCTTTGTGCTGGTGCGCGGCGATGGCGAGCTGCTCGATGGCCCCGCGCCCATCAGTGATCCACGGCAAAACCGGCGCGATCATCACCCCTGCCGGCACGCCGCGTTCCACCAAACGTTGCACTGCTGCCAGGCGTTTCAGGGGTGGCGGCGTCGCTGGCTCCATCCGTCGCGCCAGGTCGGCGTCCAGCGTGGTGATGCTGACGAAGACGGCGCAGTGGTTGTGCCGCGCGATCTCAGCCAGGATGTCAGCGTCGCGCAATACCATCGAATTTTTGGTGATGAGTTGCATCGGCGCGCGGGCATCGCGGATGGCCTCTAAGATGGCGCGGGTAACGCGCCAGGTGCCTTCCACCGGCTGATAGGGATCGACCGCCGTGCCGATGGTGATGGGGCTGTGCCACGTGCCACGCCGGCGCGACCGCAATTCCTGGCGCAAAATCTCCCCCGCGCCGGCTTTCACGAAAATCTCCCGCTCGAAATCTTCCGCCCCGCCCAGATCGAAATCGACGTGCGTGCGGCGGGCGTAGCAATACGCGCAGGCATGCTGACAGCCACGATAAGGATTGATGCTCCATTCCGCTATGCGCGTCGCAGGAGCCTCTTGTCGCCGGAACGGGCGCATGCGATTCAGCATCGTTTTCGTCTGAAGGATATGCACGGCCAGGGGCCGAGCCGAGGCAGGATCGGGTGCCGGCTCAGGTTGGGGTGCATGGGTGGAAGTGTGCATGTGTTCGCCCCCTTTGCCTCATCGCTATAGAACAAAAATTCTATGACTACTATAGCGCAAGAGAGCAACGAGATGCAAGGGGGACGTGCCGGCAAGTGAAATCGCCGGCCTGTGAAATGCCTCACAGTGGCTCGCAAAAAGCTTGATCGCGCTGGCAAAGTGTGACTTCTTGCGTTCTATAGAGAGGGACACTAT
>JAJPKG010000139.1 GCA_021323815.1 Pseudomonadota bacterium | reverse complement strand
TCACCATAACAGTTTGTCCTCCAGCGCCTCTTCCAGCGCGCCCAAGTCGCTCGTCCACAGATCCTCGCTCAGATATTTCCACCCGCCATCGGCCAAAATCACCACCACGTTGCCGCGTTCCAGCGAGCGCGCCGCCCGCAAGGCAGCATGCAGCGCCGCCCCGCACGACGGCCCGGCAAAGATGCCCTCGCGCTCCGCAAGGCTGCGCATTGCCCGGATGGCATCCGTCGCGCTCACCAAGATCTTCGCGTCCAGCAGCGATGCATCAAACACCGGCGGGATGAACCCATCTTCCAGGCTGCGCAACCCCTGCACGCCCTCGCCTTGCTGCGGCTCCGCCGCCACCACGCGAATCGCCGGATTATATTCTTTCAGCCGCCGCGCGCACCCCGTCAGCGTGCCACCCGTTCCCAGACCCGCCACGAAAACATCGATCTGCGGCAGATCGCGGATGATCTCCGGCGCGGTCGTCTGATAATGCGCCTCCGGATTCGCCGGGTTGCCATATTGATAGAGCAACACATACTCCGGGTGCTGCGAAGCGATCTCGCGCGCCAGCGCCACCGCGCCGTTGCTGCCCAACCGCCCGTCCGAAGTGATGATCTGCGCGCCATACAGTTCCAGCAGTTGCCGCCGTTCCTTGCTGACGTTATCCGGCATCACCGCAATGAAACGATAGCCTCGCACCCGCGCGATCATCGCCAAACCGATCCCCGTGTTGCCGCTGGTCGGCTCCAAAATGATGCTGCCGGGCTGCAAGCGCCCCTCCGCCTCGGCCCGCGTGATCATCGCCAGCGCGATGCGATCCTTGATGCTGCCACTCGGATTCTGTCCTTCCAGCTTGGCATAGAGCCGCACCTCCGGCGACGGGCTGAGCCGCCCCAGTTCCACCAGCGGCGTATTCCCGATCAGATCGATGATTGACCGATAGAGCATGCCTGGCACCTCCGCTCATGAACCCACACGACTTCGGTTGATTTTTGTTACCTGCTTCACTGAGTATAGCCATTTCTCATCCCCCATGCCAAGAGTGCCCTGCCTGAAATGCACCTGGCAACATGTCACCCGCGCAAAATCTCTTCCCTCGCGTTCACTCCCATAAGGCACCACAACCAATACAGATCACATTGGTACCATTCACAAAGGAGCATAGAACATGAAACCCATCTCTCAATCCTGGCGCTTTCTTGTGCTGTCGCTTGCGCTGGTGTTTGCGCTGAGCGCCTGCGGATCAACCATCACCGACACCACCGGTGGCTCAGGTTCAACCCCAGGCTCAGGCAGTTCCACCTCAACGCCGGGCGGCTCGTCTTCCACGCCGGGGTCGGGCGGGTCCAGCACCACCACCCCACCTTCCGGCGGCACCTTCCAGGTCACCAGCGTCAGCGCCACCGTTGACGCTGGTGATTATCACTGCGCCAATGGAACCCAGACCTTCACCTTCACCGCTACCATCAATGTCGCGCCAAATTCGGGCGGCACCGTCACGTATAACTGGGTGCGCAGCGACGGCGCAACCCACGCCCCCTATTCCGTCGCGGTCCCCTCCGGCTCGTCCTCCGTCACCGTCTCCACCACCTGGACCGTCGGCAGCGGCATCCCCAACGCCACCTATTGGGAGCAGGTGCAGACAACCGCGCCGAACAGTGTCAACTCAAATCAGGCGAGCTTCACCATGCGCTGCCACCTGCAAGTGACCGGCGCAACGGCCAGCGTGTCGCCCACGTCATTCACGTGCACGAATGCCACGCAAGTGTTCAGCTTCAACGGAACCATCACCTTCAACGCCGGCAACAACGGCGGCACGCTGACCTGGATCTGGAAGCGCAGCGACGGTGCCACCCAGACAACACCCTACAGCGTGTCGATCCCACCCGGCACCACAAGCTACACCCTGCCCTCATATCCCGCCACCAACGGCGAATATTGGGATATCGGTCGAGCAGCGGGCAACGGAACCTATTGGGAAAAGATCCAGACCACCGCGCCCAACAGTGTCACCTCCAACCAGGCCAACTTCACCATAAGCTGCTAGCATTGTGTTCGATTTGCTTTTCAACCTTCCCCTCTCCAGCTCTGCTGGGGAGGGGGTCGGGGGGTGGTGCCGGTCCCCCGGCTTGCTTTTCCCCTTGCACATTCCCCTCGTCCATGCTATACTCAGTCCGTCGAAAAGATGAAACGCGCGAACGGATGAGAGAAAAACATGGATCAGGCGACGATCACGCGCTTCCTGACCGCGATGGGCGACGAAGCCCGCTTGCAAATCGCCATGCTGCTGCTGGAAAAAGGTCCGCTCAACGTCGGCGATATCGCCGGTCACTTTCGCCTGAGCCGTCCCACCATCTCACATCATCTCAAAGTGCTGAAAGACGCGCGCATCGTGCAGAGCGAAAAACGCGCCCAGGAAATCTTTTATCGCGTCGATATCGCGTATGTCGCCGGCCAACTGCGCGAGCTGGCCGACCTCTTGAGCGACTGCGCCCCAAACGGCTAGACGCTCTTTTTTTTGCATTTTCGTTCATGCGTTTAAACGCATCAGCAAAGGAGATCGCCATGTCACAGACCAAACCCAAACGCGCTGACCGTTTCTGGCATCTGCTCAACGACATCACCGCTGCCCTCTTGCGCTCGCCCTTGCATCGCCTGCTGAGTCGCAACGTCCTGGTGCTCACCTTCACTGGGCGCAAGACTGGTCGCCGCATCACCACCCCCGTCAGCTATGCCCGCGTCGATGACGCCGTTCTGTGCGTCACGCCCAGTGCCTGGGCCAACAACCTGCGCGCCAACCCCGCCGTCACCCTCGTCTTGCGCGGACGCGTGATGCAAGGAGCCGCCGAAGTCTTTCCCCCCGGCGCCCCCGCGAGCATTGACCTTTTGCGCGCCTTCTTCCAGCGCGTGCCACGAGATATGCGCTTCTACAGCGTCCACTCCGCCCCAGACGGCACGCCCGATCTTGCCGATCTCCAGCGCGTCGCCGCGAAGGTCTTCATCATGCGGATCTCTCTGGCTTCATCGCGGTGAAACATCCGCTGCCCACCTGCCCATTGTGGGGAAGCGCTCAGGGCTGGGCCATGCTATAGTTTCTTGATGTGCGATGCGCCGCCGCGATCAGGACGGCAGCGCGTCCATCACCAAAGCACGCTCTAAACCCCCGTCCGCGAAGGTGGCGGGCCAGGCATGCCATCGCCTCGACATTGTGGCCGATAGGCCCCTTAGGCGCGGTTGATGCTGTTTTGCCATGTCCCCCAGAAAGCCCGGAGGGGGTGATCTTTCCGAGCCGGGGCGATGGTGCTTTCAATCGATGCCCCCGGCGTGCGTGCCACGCGGTGTTCGCCCTATGTTGTAACACGGCATCAACCGCCAGCCTGCCCTATAGGAGATTGCTCGCATGACCACCCCGCGCACGCCATCGCTCGCCGCCACGTCGCCCGCCCCGCCACAGGCACGCTCCGGCACCTGGATTCTCGCCGCCACCATTTTGGGTTCCAGCATGGCTTTCATCGACAGCACAGTGGTCAACGTGGCGCTGCCCGTCTTGCAGCGCGACCTGCATGCGACGGCGGCG
>JAJPKG010000420.1 GCA_021323815.1 Pseudomonadota bacterium | reverse complement strand
GACTGTAGTCGCTGTGGAGCGCGTGTCCTCAAGAGCCTGAGTGTGCGGACACATATGTGTCCAGTCTGTGGGCTGGTGATGGACCGCGATGAGAACAGCGCCGGTGAAATCAAGCGGCGCGGGCAGCGCCTTCGGGGAGTCCCTTCGGTGGAAGGGGCGCAACCTCCCTTCAGGGAGAGGAACCGAGAATCCCCTGCCTTCTAGGCATGGGGAGTGTCAAAATAAGGGTGGTTGCGGAAGCGATGACGGCTCCCGGCCACATTCGCCTGATGGGGCAAGCTGTTGCGGCGATTCCGTTGCGGAATCACGTGGGGCATGGCAACCGGCGCTTGCCCCGTCAGCCAGAACAACCAGGAAAGAGAGAGCATAACATGGCTCAAGATACCGTCGAGACGTTGGATGTACGACAACTGCCGCCCCGCGAGCGGCATCCCTTGATTTTCAGCAAGCTGGATGCCCTGCCGAAGGGCGGCGCATTAGTCCTGGTCAATGATCACGATCCAAAGCCGCTGCGCTATCAATTGATGGCGGAACGACCGGAGCAATTTGAGTGGGTGCCGGAACAAGAGGGACCGGAAGAGTGGCGCATCCGCATCACGCGGCGCTAGCCTCAGCCGCCGCCCTCTGAGAGGGCGGGGGAAATTGTTCGGGATCATTAGGGGCTGTGTGTAAAGTCACGGGGAAGCCAAACGAGCGAGGCGCGTGGTCATGAGGCGGCACATGTCTCTCCGGTTATACCACTTTACACACAGCCGCTTAGCCCCTCATTCCGTCGATGCGGTAGCGCTCGAAGAGATAGCTGCCGCTGCGTTTGAGGCTGACCAGGTGCGCCCAGGGCGCGGCGGCGGGCGAGAACGCGACGCCTTCCACCAGACCGGGGCGGGGCGCTTCCACCGCGCGGCCCGCGAACTGGGGAGCGCGCGTCAGAAAGAGTTCGTCCGCCACGCCCGCTGCCAGAAACGCGCCGAAAAGCATCGCGCCACCCTCGCACAGCGCCGTGCGCACGCCGCGTTCCGCATGCAGCCGGCGTAAGAGCGCGTCGGGCGTCACGGTTTCTCCGAATGACCATACTTCCGTCGCGGGAGCGCGAGATGGCAGATCGGCCAGGCGTTGCGCGCCGCGATCGGTGGTGGCGACAATTGCCGGCTGATCGTCACGCAGGAAGATCGCGCCGGAGGTGTCGATCTCGCCACCAGCGGTGATGATGACGGCGAGGGGAAGTGGTGTCAGACCGAGGTGCGCGCGTTGGGCGGCGAACAGATCAGTTCCTGGGGGCCAGATGGCACCGGGGGCGGGTGTGAAGCGTCGCGCCGCCATATATGTGCGGCTGCCCCAGATGACCGCGCCGGCCAGGGAGCGCAAGATGCCCATCACCACGTGATCAATCGCGCTGCCGCCGCTGATCTCGTTGCCGGTGTCGCTGCCGGGCACATTGAATGAGACGATGCCGTCAATGGTGGCGACGAAATTGGCATAGCAGAACGCGCGTCTCTCCCCCCCGACTCCTTCCTCAGCAGGGGCAGGAAGCGGGAGCATGTCGGGGAAGGCGAGATCGCCGCCGTACAATGCCTGCAATTCGGGAAGCAAGACGGGCGCGGCGGGGGGCAATTCGTCGAACAGGGTGGTGAGCGCATCCATAGCTGTCTCCTCTGTGAGTGGGTTCATTGTATATGCTATAGTGGGAAGCACATGAGCCGCCAGGGGGATGCTGTTGCTATGGAATCTCGCGTTGCCGATATGGTGGTTACGGCTCTTCCCACTGCGGGACGCCGCTGGCCGCGAGCGCGCATCATCAATCTTGATACGCTCGTCACGCTGCTGGGTGGCTATGCGCTGGCCTTTACCCAACTGCATGGGTATGCAGGCAGGCATCACGCGCGCATCATTCACCATTCAAGGCGCGATTCCGACCCCCGTGCTTTATCTCGCGCCCGCTGTGCGCCGGGGCGATCCCATCGTCATCATCCGTCTTTCCCATCGTGCACTGAAATGCGCTATTATTTGTAGCAGCATCCGCACTCATTCACGTACATCCCACAATCGCACAAAGAGGTGCACCCGATGACCAGCACGCAAACGAGCATCATCCATCTCAGCGCGACGGAACTGGCGGCGCGCATCCGTTCCGGCGAGATCAGCGCCCGCGACGCGGTGGAAGCGCACATCGCGCGCATCCAGGAGGTCAATCCCAAGCTTAACGCCGTCATATACCCCCTGTTTGACGAGGCGCGCTCGGCAGCGCAGGCTGCCGATGAGGCGCGGGCGAACAACGCGGCGCTGGGACCGCTGCACGGCGTGCCCATCACCATCAAAGATCAATTTCTGGTGAAGGGGACGCCGACGACGTGGGGATTGAAGCATCGCGCCGGGCATCGCGCGCCGGCGGACGGCCCCCTGGTGGGACGCTTGCGTGCGGCGGGCGCGATCATCCTCGGCAAAACCAATGTGCCCCAGTTGCTCTTTTATGCCGAATCGGATAATCCCCTCTATGGCCGCACCAACAATCCCTGGAATCTAGATCGCGTGCCGGGCGGCAGCAGCGGCGGCGAGGGCGCGATCATCGCAGCAGGCGGCTCGGCCTTTGGCGTGGGCGGCGACATCGGCGGCAGCTTGCGCGTGCCGGCGCATTTCTGCGGCATCAGCACCTTGAAGCCCACCGAGCGCCGCTATACCGGGCTGGATAACGCCCTTGAACTGGATAACGGGCAGGAAGGCATCATCGCCATGACGGGGCCGATGGCGCGCACGGTGGCGGATGTGACGCTGGGCATGCAGATCTTC
>JAJPKG010000123.1 GCA_021323815.1 Pseudomonadota bacterium | reverse complement strand
CTGCCGACGATCTGCGCGCCCAGTTCGAGATGAAATCCGCGATCCGCGATCTCATCGAGCAGATCCATCAGGCGGCGAACCAGATGCGCCGGATGCGGTCTCAGATCGATCAATGGGCCGAGCGGGCAAAAGGTGTCGAGGGCGGCCAGCGGGTGATCGACGCCGGCAAGGCGCTGCAAGAGCAGTTGCAGGGCATCGAAGAAGCCCTGGTGAACCGCAACGCCGATAAGATCCAGCCGGGTTTGTCGCAGGTGAACGAGCGGTTGAGCGCGCTGAGCATGATGATCGACGAATCCGACGATCCGCCGACGCAGAGCGCCCGCCAGGTCTTCGACGAACTGCGCGAGATTGCCCAGCAGCAGCTTGCCCGCTGGCAGCAGATGCGCGAGAACGATATCCCCGCGTATAACGCGCTCATCCGCGAGGCGGGCGTGCCGGCGATCGGCTAGGCCCCACCCCTCGCTGGGAGCTAAACCTCCCGGCTTGAAACAGAAACCCCGATGGGCTGGAACCTGGTGTTCATTGTCACCAATCTCGTGCTCACGGCATGAACCATGACACTCCCCATGCCTCAAAGGCAGGGGCACTCTGGCGCATTATTTGGTAGGAGGAAACACAACGATGACCAAGCAGTTACGCACACGCTTTTACGTTGAGGCTGTGTTGGGAACGCTGTCACTCATCGCGTTCATCGCGACGCTCATCAACCCGACCTGGCTCGAGGCGTTGTTCGGCGTTGATCCTGATCAGGGATCAGGCGCGCTGGAATGGGGAATTGTCGCCGCGCTGGTGGTCGTCACCGCCGTCTTCTATGTGCTGGCGGGCTATGAGTGGCGACGGCTGCGGGCAGCGTCGGTGTAGATAAAAGAGCGAACAGTGCTACACGGGTCGCCGGGGAATACGCTTCCCCGGCTCGGAAAAGACGCTCATCCGGGCTGTCCTCATTTCTCATGATCCTCAAGAGATTTTGATCAATGTCGCATTTTTTTGCTGCATTATGCTGAATAGAGATGACCTTCACGTTCAAAGGAGTTTGAGTTTGTTGCGCCTACTCTGGAGTATTTTCATCTTGCCGTTACGCATCACGGGGATGATGCTGCGCCGGTCATATCAAATGTTTCGCCGCTACGCCATTCCCCGGCATCAGGGGCGGAGCCATCGCACTCAAATTATTGTTGGCAGCATGACATCTGCACTACTGCTAGGTTGTTGCGCGATCAGCGCGGCGATTGGTGCCAACACGAGTGCTGTTACCACAAGTAGCCAACAAGCAGATAGTGGTGACGTTGTTTCATCCGACAATGGTTCTACTGATGATGCAACGCAGTTTCTGACTGTTACGCCCGCAACGACATCTCTTGCAACGGTGCCCCCTGTGCTTAATGCGGCAACCCCAGTGCAAGGGAAAACACCGATCATTGTCGCACCTACTGCTACGGTGCGCACTGCCGCCACTGCTATACCCCAACCAACACAACCTGTGGTTTATCCCACTGCCACCAAGCCGGCACCCCCTCCAACCGCAACATCGGTTCCCCACCTGTTTATTCAGAAGATCGCTGCTTATGCAACTGATTACAGCTTCGGTGAAGTGGAGGTGCGCACTCTGCCAGGCACGACATTAGCCATCACCGTAACGTATTGCAGTGGCTACAGTGCGACCAGCCATAGCCTGCAAGGTATCTTCCTTGCAAATAGCCAGGGTTATCAGACCTGGATGTGGACGCCGGAGACAAAATGTCGTGGGCCAGCCGATGCCAACATTACAGCAAGCTGGAATGGTCAAGCAACCAGTGCTGATTTCAGCTTCACGGTGAGCTAACTGGCCTCTCTATTCTTTAGAATGTCTTCGTCACTTTGTGCAGCCCGCGCGGCACATCGGGGTCCAGTCCCTTCGCCAGGGTGAGGCGCAGAGCCAGCATCTGGCCGGGCAGGATGGTGATGAGTGGGCTGAGCCATTCGGGGACGGCAGCGGCGAGAGGCAGCGGCGTTGTGGCGAGGGCCAGCGCGGCGGGGGCATCGGAGATCACCAGCAGTTCCGCACCACGCGAGCGCACGTCGTGGGCGAGATCCAGCACGTCGGCAAAGGCGTCGCCGCTGGGGGCGATCAGGAGCACCGGCGCGCCCTGGTCGATGGTGGCGATGGGGCCGTGCCGGAAATCCGCCGAGGAATAGGCCGTCGCCATGATGTAGGTCAGCTCTTTCAGCTTGAGCGAGAGTTCCAGTGCGGTTGACAGGTTATAGCCGCGCCCGATGATCACACAGCCATCCATATAGCGATAGCGCTCAGCGCGTTGGGCCAGGGCATCGGTGCCGCGCAGGGTGGCGGCCATCGTCTCCGGCAGGCGGCGCAGTTCTTCCAGGCGGGCGGGGGTGCTGCTCCATTGGGCGGCGAAAGCGGCCATGACGGCCAACTGCGCGGTATACGTCTTGGTAGCGGCGACGCTCTGCTCGCGTCCCACGTGCAGCCCCACCACGTGATCCGCTGCCGCCGCCAGGGGAGATGCAGGATCGTTGGTGATGGCGATGGTGGGCCGACCCTGACGGCGGCCTTCTTCCAGCACGGCCACGATATCCGGCGATTGGCCGGACTGCGAGATGCCTACCACCAGCGCGCCGGCCATGCGCGGGGGTGCGTGATAGAGCGTATGCAGCGACGGCGCGGCCAGCGCGATGGGATAGCCACCCAGCGCCGGCCAGGCATACTTCGCATAGATCGCCGCGTGGTCGGACGAGCCGCGCGCCGCCACCATCACGTATTGAAACGACGGCAGGTCGCGCACAATCTGCCCGATGTGCGTCAATTCGTGGTCCAGCACCGCCCCGATGAGATCCGGCTGGCTGCGGATCTCCTGTTCAAGCCAGGTCGCCATGTGAAGTTCCCCCGAATCGTAACGTATTTATCAATATAGAGGTGTACAGGCGTTTTCCCCCGACGACTTTTCTTTCTCGCGAATCCCTGAACAGTATACGCGATTCCGCTGTTGGTGGTCTAGACATCTTGATGTACAGATGAATTTTTCACGGGATTCCGGCAAAAGTGGTATAGACATCTTGACAACAAGATGTCCTTCATGTACACTGTGTTACAACACCTGGCCAGGGTGCTGTCAGGCAACCCGACATTTTCACCTTACCATCAGCCCGAAAGGAGCCGATTCTTCACAGCGGAGGCACTTGTCTTCCGCGCCCTTCGTTGCACCGCCCACCATTCGTGCCATTGCTAGACTCCGTGATTCCCGCTGCATCGGTGCAGCACCGCCCTTCATCAATCACATCGTTTCACGGGCATCGCACGGGCGATTCCCGCATTTTGAGGAGGTTTGGCATGACTTCCGGCTTTTCCCCCTTCGCATCCTCGAAGGTGAAAGGCACCGTCGCCTCAGCGTTGACCATTCTGATGGCTGTGTCCACCCTGTTGCTCGCCGCTTGTGGCAGCGGGAACAACGCCAACAATGCTTCCGGCAAGCATGTGCTCACCGCGCTCGGTTTCGTCGGCGGTTCATATACCCAGGAGATGAGTCCCTTTAGCCCGAACGTGAACCCCGGCGTCGAGGGACCGGTCTATGAGAACCTGGAATATGTCAACGGTGTCACCGGTCAGACGACCGGCGTCCTGGCGACCGGACATCAATATAGCGCCGACAACAAGTCGCTGACCTTCAACCTGCGCCAGGGCGTGCAATGGTCCGACGGCACGCCGTTCACGGCAGATGACGTGGTCTTCACGTTCAACATGCTCAAGCAATATCCCGACGCGGATGGTTCGGGCATCTGGCAGCACATGACCAACATCACCGCCAGCGATCCCAACACGGTGGTCATGACCTTTAAGGATGTTGATACCGCGCTGCTGCCGTTCATCCAGCAGACCTACATCGTGCAGAAGGCACATTATGCGAGCGCCGGTGACCCGACGAAATTCATCGACGCGAATCCGGTTGGCACCGGCCCGATGATGCTGAAGAATTTCACGCCGCAACAGATCACCTATGTGAAGAATCCCAAGTTCTGGGATGCCAGCCAGATCAAGGTCGATGAACTCGACTTCCCGGCGGTTGCCAGCAATGATGCCGCCGTCTTGAAGATGGCCAGCCACCAGGCCGACTGGGCGGGCGTCTTCAGCACCTCATGGCAGCAGGCGTTCGTCAGCCAGGATCCCACCCACAACCACACGTATATGGTACCAGTGGTGCCGGCGCAGATCGTGCCGAACCTCAGCAATCCGCTGTTGGGTCAACTGGCGGTGCGCCAGGCCATCAGCGCCGCGCTGGATCGCCAGCAGATGTCTACTTCCGGCGAGGCCGGCCTTGAGCCGCCCGCCAGCCCGACCGGCCTGATGCCCGGCCAGGAAAGCTATCTGGACCCGAAGTATAACGGCACGCTGCCGCAGTTCCCCGCCGCGGACCCCAACGCCGCCGAGCAGATCCTCACCAAAGCTGGCTTCCAGAAGGGCAAAGATGGCATCTTTGCCGATGCGAAAGGGCGCAAGCTCACTTTCTCGGTCACGGTCCCCGGCGACTTCTCAGACTATGTGGCCGACCTTCAGATCGCGCAGCAAAACCTGCAAGCGGCAGGCATCGGTCTCACGCTGAACAAGGTGTCGGATGACGACTGGCGCTCGGATCGCGCGTCGGGCAACTTCCAATTGCTGATGACCGGCGGTTTCTTCGGCGCGACGCCATACTATTACTTCGAGCCGTTGCTGCACAGCACGCACATCGGTAATGGCGCGAGCACGACCAACTGGGAAGGCTGGAAGGACGCGAAGACCGACCAACTGCTCAACGATTATGCCGCGACCTCTGACCCCGCGCGGCAGAAGCAAGATATCGCGGGCATAGCGGACATCATGGCGGCCAACTTGCCCGTCATTCCCGTGCTGGACGCGGTGCAATTCTTTGAATATAGCACCCAGAACTG